>CAUPZW010000005.1:0-82359 GCA_963515655.1 Streptococcus mitis | reverse complement strand
TAGCTGTTGGTGTGTTCTTATCTGCATCTGTTGGTTTTTTAGTTACAAATTCTGACAATGGTTTCTTATCTTGAGAACCATCTTTATAAGTTACAACAAGATTTCCATCTGCATCTTTTTCGATTGATTTAATCTTAGCATCTTTATCAGCTACAGCTTGACCTTTTTTGTCTGCTAAGTTAGCGTCATCGTTGTTTTGAGAGTACTCAAGTTGAAGCTTCTCTTTGATTTTAGCCAGGTCAGCTTCTGTTACGTTAGCTGGATCTGCTACAGTAACTTTTTCAGTTGGAGTTGCAATATCATATTTTTGAGTTTGTCCCTTAAGCATAACACGGAATGCACCTGGATCAGTTGCAGTTGAGCTACCTACTGCTTTATTCTCAATAAATGCACCATCTTTATCCGTTGCAGTTGCATAACGCCATCCTAAAGCCATACCTTCTGGATTTTCTCCTTTAGTTGCTGCCTCTAGTTTGTCTTTTGCTAAACCATCTGTCGCTGCTGGAGTACCTGAGTAAGTAATGACTGCTGGGGCTTTTTCTGTCGCTGGAGTTTCAGCATTGATAACATTTGCTTTAAATCCATATTGTGTATTGATAGTATTTGCTTCACCTGCAACATCATCAAACGCTTTGTTACCACCTTGTTTTACAGTAGCACTTGCAATTTTTCCGCTATCATCTTTGAATTTGATATCGAATGAATTTTCTTCCCCACCGTATACATAAACTTCTTTAGTAGCTTTATTAGAGTAAGGAATCTCTACTGTTGGAGCTACCACTGGAGCTGCTGGATTTACTAGATATGCCGCTGCAATCTTATCTTTTGATCCATCAGGGTAAGTGATAGTAAGGTTCCCTTTTTCATCCACACTGTATTGTGAATCTGTTGGAAGACTTGGGTTAGCAGATTTCACTGCTTCGATAATCTTGTTCTTTTCAGTTTCACTAACGCCGTTAGAATCTGCAATATCTACTTTTGTACCTGCAACTGGTTCATATTTCTTAGCAGTCTCAAGGACTATTACTTTAAGTTCTCTGTATATCTTTGTTGGTTTATCTCGATTACTTGCATGAAAAATAATACTGTTAGTTCCTGCTGGCTGGTCCATTGCAACAGTACCACTATATTTAGCATCACGTTGTCTAATCGTAGTTCCACCTGATGTACCTAGATATCCCCCTGATGGTAATACTCCTTTTATAGCTGTCGGATTTTTCTCAACTGAAAATTTCTCTAAAGCTGTAGCTTGAGCTACAACATCAACATCAATTTTATCACCAGGATATACTGTAATAGTCTCTTTACTTACTAATAGTCTAGTATCATTATTACCAGTAACCCCACCATCAATAATAGTTAATGGTGTTTTCGTAACCGTAATCGGTGTACTCTTAGCTGACTCTGTTCCACCTGCTGGTGTTGAAGTCGCTGTAATCTCTCCTTCTGGAAGACTGTTTGTAGGGTGAACAGTTGCTACACCTTGGTCGTTAGCTACCGCTTCACCGATCACAACGCCATCTTTATTGTAAAGCTTAACAGTTGAACCTGCTGGTGCTTTAACTGTCACATCAGCTGGAGTACTTGCTTTACCTGCCAAATCGTTGACAATTTCTGGACCACTAGTTGTTGGTGTTGCTGCTGGATTGTTAGTCGCTGCACCTGCCGCTGGTTTGTTAGTTGCTGCATCTGGCGCTGGCGTGCTTGGTTTTGGTGCTTCTGGTTTTGGAGTAACTGGCTTAGCTGGTGCTACTGCTTCTTTTTCAACAATTACTTTTACAGGAACTTCTTTTGTAGATTTATCTGGGTAAGTTACAACTGCTGTTGCTCGTTTTTCACCTGGAGTTTGTGTATCTACTGCATCCTTGTACTTAACTGTTGTTCCTTTTGGAAGAGTGTCTAAGTTTCCAATTGATTTTGTCGCATCTGGTTTTTGACCAACTTTTACAGTTTGATCTTTCGCTGTTGGTGTGGAAACATCAGACTGCCACATCTTTATAGGGTTAGTTGCAATGTTGGCGAAACCTGCATTGGCACCAGCAGTGGCACTACGCATCATACCAAACACAACCTTCATATCTTTTAACTGTTCGTTAGTTGTTGTTTTAGGGACTTCAGTTCTAAAACTCCATGCATAGGCATCATTACCATCACCACCTGTAGTCGAACGGTCCACAATCAAACGTTTGTCATTCAAGGCAACATTATCCAATAACTCTTTAGTTCTCGGAGAAGAATTAGACGCCGCACTCTTGAAATATCTATCCTCTTGACCGGCAAGTTTTTCTACAGAACGACCATAGATACCACTTTCCCAACCAGAAGCCAGAGAAAAGGTATCTTTTTTGTCTAATGGTAATCCAGCAGCTGTAGCTGGTGCTGGATTTTCAAACGTTACAGCATTACTCAACGCTGAACCATCAGGTTTTATACGTTCAAGTCTTTTAGTTTTAGGATTTAATTTACCCTTGATTGGAGAGTTATATTTTGCACGTGTAATGCTAGTTGGCATATTAACTTCTGCAGGAATTTGGATGAAATTTCGATATACATCTCCTCCATCTGTATTATACGCATTAGATAGATTTTCTGCATGATCATTATAAAAGACAAGCCAATCTAATGAAGTAATCTTCCCACTAGCGTCTTTATTATATTTAACTTTATAATTTGTAACTCTAGAAACTGCATTAACAGCGTCATCTGTAGACGTGGCTTTATTAACATCATTAAGGATATAGGTATCACTATGACCATTTGCGGCTGCATTTGTACCTTCTGAATAGGCAACTTCCGCTCTAAAAGCATTATTTTTATCCAATGCTTTACCGTTACGTGCGTCGTTAGATCCTGTGTTTTCGATTGAGTTAGATTCTGATTTTTTCTCAGTGTTTTCTGCTTTTTTACCTACGGTTGGTTGTCCGTTAGTAGTATCTACTGCTGGAGTTTCTTTTTTCTCTACAGGTTTGTTTTTTAATTTAGTGTTCGCTGTAGTTACTAATTTGCTGTAAGCTTTTGTAATTTCGTCTTGAGTTGTTGCGTTTGCTAATGTAGCTTTCGCAGCTTCTAAGTCAGCTTTTAATACCGCAACACTCTCTTCTGTTTTGTTTTCGTATGTTCCGTTAGCTAATTTTGCTTCGATTTCTGCAATGTAGTTTTCAAGTTTAGTTTTGTCTAAAGCTTTAACTTCTTTTGCAGTTTCTCCATCAAGTTTTTCTGCTACAGCTGGTGTTGTAGCAACTTCTGGCTTGATTCCTGCTACAGCAGCAGGTGCCTCATAAGTCTTGCCATCTCCGTTCGGTGTAGGGTTAACATCCCCAGTAGTCGAGTTGTTTGCTACAGTAGTTTCTGCTGTGTTTGCATGAACCACTTGAGTAGCTAAGCTAGCTCCGACCGCAAAAACAAGAGAACAACCGAATAGGAAGTGCTTTCCTTTTTTGATCATTCTCCAGTTCTTTTGCTCTGCATTTTTACGATTAAAATACATTACATTTTCTCCTTTTGATTTCTAAAAAATAGCATGTAATACACATACACATTAACATACACATACACATACACATACACTCAACATTATAATTTATATAAGCAAATTTGTCAATTATATTAATTATTATTTATTATTTTCCATTATTTTCAGAATATTCCAGGATTTAAAGCATTTATTATATTATAATGTTTCAATAAAAATGAAATCCCTCTTTTCTTCAAAACTATGATAAATTCCATTTTTTGAATACTTATAAAGAATATATTGATTTCACCTACAGCTAACTCATCCCTTTTGAGTGTCAAAAAGTAGAGAACTATGAAAGTAAAGCTTATCAGATACCAATACTCTTCGAAAACCTCTTCACATCACGTTAGCTTCCATCTGCAACCTCAAAACTAGTGTTTTGAGCAACATGCAGCTAGCTTCCTAGTTTGCTCTTTCATTTTCATTGAGTATAAACTATGGTCAAGAAGAAATCATTCTCTCTGACCATCTCTTTGAAGCCTTACAAGACATCTAGGGGTCTACATTTTTGCCTCTTCAAAAAAAGCCCCATACTATCTGGCATTCAGGAATTCCTGTTACAGATAGTATAGAGCTCAAACAGCAGTTACACGACCGTGACTGCCTTTCTATTCTTGCATGGTGTAACCGACACCACGCACGGTTTTAATGTAGCTTTTTTGACCTTTTACATCAAGCTTGCTACGTAGATAACGGATATAGACATCCACAATATTTGTTTCTGTCGCACTTTCATACTTCCAGACACTTTCCAACAACTGCTCACGAGTCAGGACTTTCTTGCTTCCCATAAGAGTAGCCAAAAGATCATACTCACGACGCGTCAGAGCAATCATCTCTTCGCCACGATAAACAGTATGATGTTCTACATCCATACGCAGATTGCGGTAAGACGTTGGAACCTTCATCTGACTACAGTGTTGGTCGATAAAGTCCCGACCTCGGAAAATCGATGAAATACGAGCTACCAGATTCTCAATAATAACTGGTTTATAGATGTAAGAAACGGCAAAGCGTTGGATTGCCTCAATCTGATCTTGCAAGTCTTCGCGATGGTCCAAAACCATGATCACTGAGGCTGGCTTAGTCCGACTCAGCTTGTCTGCAAAATCCTGGGCTGTCATATCCCCCAGATGAGCATTCAATAAAATCAAGTCATAGTCTGTCTGAAGAGCCATGGAGAGGGCTTTTTGCCCCTCCTCAACCTGATCAACTCGGTATTGCTCTTTTTGGAGTTCCAAACTTAAAAAATGAGCTAGATTTCGTTCTTTCTCAAGTAATAAAATCCGTTTCCCCATGGCAGACCTACTTATTTTTCGTCATACCAAGAGTAGTGGAATGTTCCTTCTTTGTCTTTACGTTGGTAAGTGTGGGCACCAAAGTAGTCACGTTGCGCTTGGATCAAGTTAGCTGGAAGGTCAGCTGAACGGTAGCTATCAAAGTAAGTAATAGCTGCTGAGAAGGTTGGCACTGGCACACCAGCTTGAACCGCAAGAGCTACGATATCACGCACTGCTTGTTGGTACTTAGCAGTAACATCCAAGAAGTACTCATCCAAAAGAAGGTTAGCAAGATCTGCATCACGGTTGTAAGCATCTGTGATCTTTTGCAAGAAACGAGAACGGATGATACAGCCATCACGCCAGATAGATGCGATGTCTGCAAATGGCAAGTTCCAGTTGTTTTCTTTAGAAGCTACACGCAATTGAGCAAAACCTTGTGCGTATGAGATGATTTTTGAGAAGTAAAGGGCTTGACGGATTTTTTCAATCAATTCAGCCTTGTCTCCTTCAAATTTGAAGGTAGCTGGTTTTGGAAGAACCTTGCTAGCATGCACACGTTCTTCTTTGTAAGTAGAAATGTAACGTGCAAATACTGACTCAGTGATGAGTGACAATGGCACACCAAGGTCAAGTGATGATTGGCTAGTCCATTTACCAGTTCCCTTGTTACCTGCAGCATCAAGGATGTAGTCTACGATTGGTCCATCTTGACCTTCATCGTCTTTACGGCTCAAGATATCAGCTGTGATTTCGATCAAGTAGCTGTCCAATTCACCCTTGTTCCACTCAGTAAAGATTTCAGCCATATCTTCTGCAGAAAGGCCTAGCAAGTGTTGCATCAAGTCATAGCTTTCTGCGATCAATTGCATATCACCATACTCGATACCGTTGTGAACCATTTTCACATAGTGACCAGCTCCATCAGGACCGATGTAAGTCACACATGGTTTGCCATCTTCTGGTGCTTTAGCTGAGATTTCTTCAAGAACATCCGCAACCAATTCGTAGGCTTCTTTTTGTCCACCAGGCATGATAGAAGGACCTTCAAGGGCACCTTTTTCACCACCAGAAACCCCAGTACCGATAAAGTTGATACCTGAGTTTGCCAATTCTTCGTTACGACGGATGGTATCTTTGTAGAAAGTATTTCCTCCGTCAATCAAGATATCACCTTTATCAAGGTGTGGAAGAAGGGCTTGAATTGTAGCATCTGTACCAGGTCCAGCTTGAACCATCAGCATGATACGACGAGGTTTTTCGATTGAGTTTACAAAACTTTCAACGTCATAGCTTGGTACAAAGTTCTTTTCAGGATGGCAAGCAATCACATCTTCAGTTTTTTCTTTACTACGGTTGTAGATAGCAACTGTGTAACCACGAGATTCAATATTAAGGGCAAGGTTACGACCCATTACGGCCATACCTACGACACCAAAGTTAGCTTTTGTCATTTGACACTCCTCTTGTTTAATTTGTTTTATTTTATCATTTTTACTTTTGAAAAGAAAGAATTTTGTAACGACTGCTTAGTAGTCCAAGTCATCCGCATGTCCAGAACCATTTCCAACAAAGTAGCCTGTCTTACAGTTAAGGGTAAAGAGATAGGTTCCATCTGGCTTATAGAGGTTGTAATAACCATTGCCATTAACAATATTGACACGTTCAAGGATATATTGGTTGCCAGTGATGTAGCCACGTGAACGTGAAGTCGCTAGAATTTGTTCCAAGACACCATCAGCGAAATCCCAGGCAGAGTTGTTACTATCATCTACAGCCGATTGATTGAATGGCACACGACTTGAAGCTCTCTGGAGGTTAACTCCGGAACTTGATAGACCGCCATGGCTATCATCACGCGCAGAAACTGAATTATTTGATGAGGCGCTTGAAGATGGACTGGCGTTACTTGTAGTATTGTCTGTAGAAGTATTTGAACTTGCTTGACTAGAGCTGCTAGTTTGACTTGAACTCGAGCTAGACGTGCTTGTTTGCTGACTCTTACCGAGGCTAACAGCCTTATCTAGCACTTTATCAATCTCAGTATTCCCAGTTTTGATATCCGTAAATTTAGCATCCACTTTGGCTTTGGCATTGGTATCCAGAACACCATCAACAATAGCTGGTTTCTCAAATTGAGCATTGACTTCTTGAATGGCCTTGATTTGCGTCTCTAAGCTGTCATATTTCGATTTGGCAAGCGTATATTCACGACTACCTTCTAGCTTATCAAGTAGAGTCTTGAGTTGAGTCAACTTTTCAAACTGGCTATTTTTCAAAGCAGTTTTATTGCCATCTGTATAGAAGGCATCGTATTGGCTATTAAAATCTTCTAAAATAGGCTGAACATTCTGCTCGCTAGACGATGATTGAGCAGTTTGGATTTCCTGTGTTGAGCGAGCAACTTGACGGTAAACATAATAACCAGTCCCAATAACAAGAATCCCTACCGCAGCTAACAAGCCATAAAGAATCTGTTTCTTAACGCTTTGCCCATCTTCACTATCCATCATTGGATACTCTGTTTCGACTGCCTCCTCAGTGTCAAATTCCTCATCAAAAGGAGTTTCCATCACTTGTGTGGATGCTAAGTTATCAAGTTGGATGAAATCATTCTCTACTATCGTAGGCTCAACAGCTGTCTCCTCCCGAATCTCTTGGATCAAATCATCCAGACTCTGCGTTTCGACTAACTCCTCTTTTTTATATTGGCGAGTCGCAAACTTATCTGCTTCAATTTCATCTTTGTGTTGCTTGACATACTTATCTAAAATGGAATCCTCAGGCAAGACCCCTGCTTCCACTTCTTCATTTTTACGAATAGCTTGACCAACTGTTAACTCTTTTGCTTCATCAAAATCAAATCGCGGTTCTTGGTCTTCTTTTTTATGACGATTCCGTCTTTTCTTATTCATACGTTTACCTTTCTATTTTACCTCTTGCCGTTTGACACGTTGACCAAAATATTGATACAGATCCACCTTTAGGGTTCCGTTATACAGTTTACGCTTCTTGTCCGCTTGGCTACCATACTTGCTTTCAAAGACTTCATCACTAGTTAGTATAAACTTACTCCAAGTTTTCAGCGGTGCAAATACTTGACCCAGTTCAGCATAAAGCTTGGTCACCCCTGCATCATCTGATAAACGTTCTCCATAAGGCGGATTGGAGATAATCACACCATTGATTTTATCCGAACGTAAATCCTGCACGCGCATCTGCTTAAAGGTAATATCTCCTGCAACACCAGCTGCCTGAGCATTAGCCTTAGCAATCTCCACCATGCGAGCATCAATATCACAACCCATGATATCCAGTTCCAGTTCACGATCCACTTTTTGGGCCGCTTCTGTGCGCACTTCTTGGATCAAACGATCACTGACCCAGTTCCATTCCTCAAAAGCAAAAGAGCGACGAAGTCCTGGTGCCATCTTTCGAGCAATCATGACAGCCTCGATACAGAAAGTCCCCGAACCACAGGTCGGATCAATTAAAGGCTTGTCTGGATACCAGTTAGAAAGTTGCAAAATAGCTGCCGCCATATTTTCCTTGATAGGAGCGCCACCTTTTTCCGTACGATAACCACGTTTAAAGAGGCTAGATCCGGTCGTATCAATCATGACAGTTGCCACATCCTTTAGAATAGAAACTTCAATCTTGAACTCTGGTCCATTCTCCATGAGAGGAACACCTTCTGGACGGGCGTAGTGTTTCTGCAATTTCTTAACAACAGCTTTCTTTGAAATAGCCTGCACACTTGGTTCATTGTGTAGTTTAGATTTAACACATTTGGCTTTCGAAATCGGGAACCGAGCCCCAAGCGGTAAATAATTTTCCCAATCTAGAGCGAAAACTCCTTGAAACAGCTCTTCAAAAGTCTTGGCAGGAAAGGTTCCTACGATAATTTTGATACGATCTGCTGCCCGAAGCCAGAGGTTAGTTTCGATAATAGCTCTCACGTCTCCTTGAAAACGCACACGACCGTTTTCAACCTGACAATCGTAGCCCAACTCTCGCACTTCTCTTCCCACAACAGCTTCAAGACCTGCCGCCGCAGTTGCAATTAAATTAAATTCTTTTTTCATTTTATAGTCTTGCAAGACCTTTCTATATGTCCACTTTAAAAAATGAGGTTGAGAAAATTTTCTCAGCCTCAACCTATATGCAATTTTCTATAAGCCATGTTTTGTTCCAGAAGTGACTAGGACCACTTCCTTCGATAATCATCTGTCTACCACTAACAGCCTACGGCTGATAGCAGTCAGAGTACTACGTTCGTTTCCGTGCACTCCATGCCCCGACCAAAATTTGGGTTGCTAGCTTGAGGGGTTTACCGCGTTCCACTCTCTCCGTTTCCAGAAAGACTCCGTCACTGTGGCACTTTAAAGCCTACTCTGGCCTATCCAAGGACTTAGCCATTTCAACTGCCGTAACGATTTCTCGTCCCTAGGCTTATGGTTTCGCCTAGCACAAACACTACAGGCATCACAGCCTGTGCTAGCATGGACTTTCCTCATGAAAAGTAATTCTCCTCACGCGATTATCCAAAAATTGCATCTTTTAAATAAACTCTTAAAATCCTGAGTTATCTAAAATTTGTTTACCAAATACTTCTTTTTCAAGACGATTCAAACGTTTTAAAATATCAAAGTTCGTCATAGAACTTGTTGTTGACGCTTCAAGAGGTTCTGTTTGAACTGGTGAAGGTTTTGGTTTACGAGCTAATTCTTCCTTCAAATCCGCAATTTCCTGACGAAGTGACTTGACCAAGGCAGCATAGGTTTCATAGTCCTTGATGACATCGTCTAAAAACTCATCAACTTCTACCTTACTATAGCCACGGACTTCACGCCCAAACTCTTGTTCAAAAATATCTTTCGCCGAAAAAATAATACCTGCCATGTCTCTCTCCATTCTCAGTTGCTAGTATTATTATATAAAAAAAGACAAACAAAAATCAAGGTCAAAGCTTCAATTTTCGGAAAAATTTTCAGCAAGTTCATTTAGCTGATCAAATGTTAATCTCTTTACAAAATAGTCCTCTTGATTTTTCATCTTTTGGTAAAAATAAGCTAGTTTCGTTGCATTTTCTTCATCATAAAAAAGATAAGAACTATTCGTATTTTCCAGTAAGAACTGCTGGTAATCTCTTAGCTGCCCCGCGTGTTCATAGCGAGGATAAGCATATTTGACAAAGTCTACCTGCTTAAAACGGCTCAGTTTCAGCTGATTGGCTTCATTCCAATTTTCCCCATGGGTTTCAAAAGCAAAAATGGTGGCCAACTGAAAGCCATATTCTGTTTTCATCTCCTGCGCAACCTCTAGAACCCAATATTCAAATCCTAAAGTCCCTGTAAACACAAGCCAAGACAACCCATCTGCTGCCATAGCCTCTAAATCTTTACGTATCGCTTTTTTAATCAATTTCAGACGAGGATCCTTGTCAGAAAATAAACCCAAATCAAAAGCAGAATAGCCCAAAACCAAAGCTGTAGTCATTTTTAACCCTTTCTGTGTAAAATTATGGTATAATAGAGTGATGTTATTGTACCAATAAGGAGAATTATGGTCAACTATCCTCATAAAATTTCATCCCAAAAAAGACAAGCCTCTCTTTCTCAATCCAAAAATTTCGCAAACAGAGGAATGTCTTTTGAAAAGATGATCAATGCTACCAACGACTACTATTTGTCTCAGGGATTGGCTGTTATACACAAGAAACCTACTCCTATTCAAATCGTACGAGTGGACTATCCACAACGAAGTCGTGCTAAGATTGTTGAAGCTTATTTTAGACAAGCTTCAACAACAGACTATTCAGGTGTTTATGATGGATACTACATCGACTTTGAAGCCAAGGAAACCAGGCAGAAACAAGCGATTCCGATGAAAAATTTTCATCCACATCAGATTCAGCATATGGAACAAGTCCTTGCCCAACAAGGAATCTGCTTTGTCCTTCTTCACTTTTCTTCTCAGCAAGAAACCTACTTATTACCGGCACATGATTTGATTCGCTTCTATCATCAAGATAAGGGGCAAAAATCAATGCCACTTGGATACATACGAGAATACGGTTACCAGATAAAACTAGGGGCATTTCCACAAATTCCCTATCTCGATGTCATCAAAGAACATTTACTAGGTGGTAAACAAGATGAATAAATACATTCTTATGCGAATATTAAAGTATACTGGAATCTTTTTCCTAACTCTCTTTATCGCATTATTTCTATTGGGTGGGGGTGTTTTCCTCTATTTTGTAAGCAAAGCTCCAGCCCTATCAGATAGTAAATTAGTTGCAACAACTTCGAGCAAGATTTACGACAATAATAACGAACTCATTGCCGATCTAGGCTCTGAACGCCGAGTAAACGCTCAGGCCAACGAAATTCCTACTGATTTAGTCAAAGCCATCGTGTCTATCGAGGACCATCGCTTCTTTGACCACAGAGGGGTAGATACGATTCGGATCATGGGAGCCTTCTTACGTAACTTACAAAGTAACTCTTTACAAGGAGGATCAACCCTAACCCAGCAGTTGATTAAGTTGACCTATTTCTCAACATCAACTTCAGATCAAAATATCTCCCGAAAAGCGCAAGAGGCTTGGTTAGCTGTCCAATTGGAACAAAAAGCTACCAAACAAGAAATCCTTACCTATTACATCAATAAGGTCTATATGTCAAATGGTAACTATGGTATGCAGACCGCAGCCCAAAATTACTACGGAAAAGACTTAAAAGACCTATCTCTACCTCAATTAGCTTTGCTAGCAGGTATGCCTCAGGCACCAAACCAATACGATCCTTACTCTCATCCAGAAGCAGCATTAGACCGTCGTAATTTGGTTCTTTCAGAAATGAGAGGGCAAGATTACATTAGTGCTGAGCAATATGAAAAAGCAATCAACACACCTATAACTGATGGTTTACAAAGTCTTAAGTCAGCTGCTACTTATCCAGCGTATATGGATAACTATCTAAAAGAGGTTATTGAACAAGTAGAGCACGAAACTGGCTATAATCTTCTTACAACTGGAATGGAAGTATACACAAATGTGGACAAGGGAATTCAACAGCGACTTTGGGATATTTACAATACCGATGAATATGTCTCTTATCCAGATGATGACCTTCAAGTAGCCTCAACGATCGTAGATACGTCGAATGGTAAAGTCATCGCTCAACTTGGAGCACGTCACCAAGCAAGTAACGTTTCATTTGGTACCAACCAAGCTGTGGAAACCAACCGTGACTGGGGATCAACCATGAAACCAATCACTGATTATGCTCCAGCCTTAGAATACGGTGTATATGATTCAACTGCAACTACTGTCCACGATATTCCTTATAACTATCCTGGAACAAGTACCCCTGTCTACAACTGGGATCGAGCATATTTTGGTAACATTAGCCTGCAATATGCCCTTCAACAATCTCGTAACGTGCCTGCCGTTGAAACACTAAACAAGGTTGGTTTAGATAGAGCCAAAAACTTCCTAAATGGTTTAGGAATCGACTATCCAAGTATTCACTACTCAAATGCTATTTCCAGTAATACTACTGAATCTAGTAAACAGTACGGTGCAAGCAGTGAAAAAATGGCTGCGGCTTACGCTGCATTCGCTAATGGTGGTATTTACCACAAACCAATGTACATCAATAAGATTGTCTTTAGTGATGGTAGTGAAAAAGAATTTTCTGACGCTGGTACAAGAGCTATGAAAGAGTCTACTGCCTACATGATGACAGAAATGATGAAAACAGTCTTGACATCTGGAACAGGTTACAACGCCTATCTGCCTGGAATTCCTCAAGCAGGTAAAACAGGTACTTCTAACTATACAGATGAAGAAATCGAAAATCATATCAAGATGAATCAACTTGTAGCACCAGATGAACTGTTTGTCGGTTATACTCGTAAGTATTCAATGGCCGTTTGGACAGGTTATACCAACCGCCTCACTCCTATTGTAGGTGATGGTCTCACAGTTGCTGCTAGAGTCTATCGTAGCATGATGAGCTACCTTGCGCAAAATAACCATCCTGGAGATTGGACAATGCCTGAAGGACTATATAGAAACGGGCAATTCGTATTCCAAAACGGAGCCAGAAATACATGGAATACTCCTGATACACAGCAAACACAATCAGAAGTAGAGAATCCCTCTACAACAACTGAAAGTTCAAGCACCCAAGTAACACCTACTCCTGGTCAACCAGCAAATAATCCTACACCAACGAATCCTAATCAGGGACAGCCTGGCCAACAAATCCAACAACAACCACAGGCCCCTCAATTTCAACAACAACCACAACAGTAAACGAAAATCCTGAGAACTAGAAATTCTCAGGATTTTTATATAGTAGATTGAAATAAAATGTGAACAAATTGCTTGGGAAATTCAAACTACTACTCTTCGAAAATCTCTTCAAACCAAGTCAGCTTCACCTTGCCGTATATATGTGACTGACTTCGTCAGTCTTATCTACAACCTCAAAACAGTGTTTTAAGCAGTCTGCGGCTGGATTCCTAGTTTGCTCCTTGATTTTCATTGAGTATAATTTCTAACAATGTTCTAGAAACAATGGTGTAGTGTTGTATCCTCAATAGGCTGTATTATTCTAGATTCAACTACCTCTACTAGAAAGACATATAAAGGAGTCGGCTACAAACCAACTCCTTTACCTTTATTTCACATGTTTTGCAAGGTCTTCTTGCGCTTTTTTATTGGATTCTTCTTTTTCTTTCATCCATTTAGCTTGAGCTTTTTGATATTCATCTGTAGTAACTGCCTTGTCTTGAAGTTCAAGGTATTTGTATCGAAGCGGATCGCTTGTCCCCTTGTTACCTGAGAAAGAGAAAGGTAAAGTAAGATGAAGGCTGGAAGTTCCGTAGTTGGCTTGCCCCACTGTTTCTCTGTATAGTCTTTGATTAATTTCTCGTAGATATCTGTACCTACTAGAGATATAGCCTGTTCTTCCAGATTTTCAGGAGTTTTGCCATTTAAAACAGCACGTTGCTCATCAATCTTCGCTTGTGCTTCTGCTGGCGTTACAACTCCCCAGAGTTTATTGAAAGTATTCATATTAAAAGGAAGATTATAAATCTCTCCCTTATAGTTTGCAACAGGAGAATTTGTGTAACGGTTAAACTCTGCAAACTGGTTTACATAATCCCAAATCTCCTTATCAGAAGTATGGAAGATATGAGCACCATACTGATGAACTTGAATTCCTTCCTCTTCACGAGTATAGATATTACCCGCGATATGATTTCGTTTTTCAATGACTTTTACTTTTTTTCCTTTTAAGGCTGCTTCATGGGCAAAGACTGCACCAAAGAGACCAGCACCGACAACAAGATAATCGTACATCTTATGCTCCTTTGGAGTTTATTATCTGCCTCTTTTATTAGACTAGAAAATCATTCTACTACTTATCTCACTTCTTGTTTGTAAAATTCTTTCAAGGCATCTTGCCAAGTTGGAATGACAAATCCAGTAGCTTTAGCTTTAGTCAGGCTCATCGTTGAGTTTAGCGGACGTTTAGCTTTTGCTGGAAATTGACTGGAATCTACTGGCTTGATTTCCACATCTGTATCTTTCAAAATTTCAACTGCAAAATCATACCAAGTTGTGTCTTCTGTAGCATCATTTGACAAATGATAATAACCAAATTCCTTGCGGTTTTCAGCTAGGTAGGTCATGAATTCAGCCAAGGTACGAGTCCAAGTCGGACGACCGTGCTGATCATTTACAACTGTTAAAGTCTTATGAGTTTTTGCAAGATTTTGCATGGTAAAAACAAAGTTTTTGCCATAATTTCCAAATACCCATGCAGTACGGATAATATAGAAATTAGACACATACTTCTCAACTAATTCTTCTCCCATACGCTTAGTACGACCATATTCTGTCTGTGGATCTGGTCGGTCATCAACTTCCCACTCTTGTCCAACTGGTTTCTTACCGTCAAAGACATAGTCAGTAGAAATATAAACTAAAGTCGCACCATGCTTTTCAGATGCTTTTGCGACATTTTCTGTCCCCGTCACATTGATGGCAAAATCCAATTCTTTCCCTTCATCCTCTGCTGCATCAACAGCGGTGTAGGCTGCACAGTGGTAGACTAAAGTTGGTTTCACCTCTTCAAAAATCTTCTCAACCATTTCTGCATTGGTAATGTCCATCTCAGCCACATCTACTGCTACGTATTCTTCATTACGCTCATCCAATAAATAACGAAGTTCAGTTCCTAATTGACCATTTGCTCCTGTAATTAAAATCATATCTATACCTTTCTAATTTGCAACTCTTCCCAATATAGCAATAAAAAGCAGCGATTTCCTGCTTTTTATAATGTAATAATCTCCTGAGTCTTAGCATAATTGGCTTCAACAGCTTCTTTCTCTGCTTTCCACCATTCTTGATTATCTGCATACCACTTGATTGTTTCCTTGAGTCCAGCTTCAAAGTTAGTAAATTCTGGTCTCCAACCTAATTCATCACGGAGTTTACTTGCATCAATCGCATAACGAAGGTCATGTCCTGCACGGTCAGTCACATGATCATAGGCATCCGCAGCTTGTCCCATTTCCTTAAGGATAAGTTCCAAAACTTCCTTGTTGTTCTTCTCGCCATCAGCCCCAATCAAGTAGGTTTCACCGATTTGACCTTTTGTTAAGATTGTCCAAACACCTGAAGAATGGTCATTGGTATGAATCCAGTCACGAACGTTCTTACCTTCACCGTAAAGTTTTGGCTTAATTCCACTTAGGATGTTGGTAATCTGACGTGGGATAAATTTTTCAATGTGTTGATACGGACCATAGTTATTTGAACAGTTAGAAATCGTTGCTTTGACTCCAAAAGAACGCACCCAGGCTTTGACAATCAAGTCTGAGGCAGCCTTGGTTGATGAGTACGGAGAACTTGGGTTGTATTTTGTTTCAGCAGTAAATTTCTCACCTGGACCTTCACCATGACCTGGTAAATCCTCACGTAGAGGGAGATCCCCATAAACTTCATCTGTCGATACATGGTGGAAACGAAGATCGTATTTACGTGCAGCTTCCAAAAGAGTATAGGTTCCGATGAAGTTGGTATGAATAAATGGCGATGGATCATTCAGTGAATTATCATTGTGACTCTCAGCAGCATAGTGAACGATAGCATCTGCTTGAGCAGCCAACTTGTCTACCAAGTCCCCATCCGCAATGTCACCAACAACTAACTCAACACGATCGCCTAAAATTTCCTCAATATTGGCTCGGTTTCCAGCATAAGTCAATTTATCTAAGACTGTCACGTGAACATCTGGAAAATTCTTGTAAACATAGTGGACAAAGTTGGAACCGATAAAACCAGCTCCACCTGTCACGATAATATTTTTGTATTCAGTCATATTTTTTCCTTTTATAAATCTTCTTTTTTCAAAGGTTTTACATCCTTAAGTAGTGGATGATTTTTATCTGCTTCTGAAACCTCTGCTTCTGCAAGATTTTCCCATTCGATGCCAAGACTTGGATCAGCATAGTTTACAAAAGCATACTTGGGTTTAAGTTCAAGAGCCCAGTAATCATTGACCAGATAACTATAAGAAACTGTATCTGATAAAACTTGGAAGCCATTAGCCACGCCTCGAGGGACAAAGATTCCCTTGCTTGCATCAATTACTGTCTGATAGGTATTCCCAAAGGTTTCGCCCTCGCGTAGATCAACCCAAGAACCCAGAACTTTCCCTCCATCTGCTACAGAAATGTACTTATCCCAAGGTTCTGCGTGGAGGCCACGGAGAACATTTTTACGTGAGAAGGATACATTGTTTTGCAATTTTCCTTCTGCAAAGAAAGACTCTGGAAATCCAAGTGGGAGCATTTTTTCCTTTTGGAAATTTTCTTTAAACCAGCCACGATTATCACCATGAACAGGGATATCAAACTCCAACATACCTGGAATTGCATCAACCTTGCGTGCTGCAAGCGTCTTTCCGAAAAAATTATCTGTCATCTATGCTTCTCCAATCAAACGGAGCAGATACTGCCCGTATTCATTTTTCTTAAGTGGTTGGGCCAAGGCCAATACATCTTCGCGACTGATATAGCCCATGCGGTAAGCAATTTCTTCCAAGTTTGCAACTTGAACATTTTGCATACGTTGAACTGTCTCGATGTACTGTGACGCCTCTAGCAAACTTTCATGAGTGCCAGTATCCAACCAAGCAAAGCCACGTCCCATAACCTCAACCGATAAATCTCCACGATCTAGGTAAGCCTTGTTTACATCTGTGATTTCCAATTCACCACGCGGGCTTGGTTTAATACTCTTGGCAATTTCAACTACACCATTATCATAAAAATAGAGTCCTGTAACTGCATAGTTTGAACGAGGGTGTTCTGGCTTTTCTTCGATAGAAATAGCGTTCATATCCTGATCAAACTCAACCACACCAAAGCGTTCCGGATCCTTCACATGGTAGCCAAAAACAGTTGCTCCTGACTCCTTGCTTGCGGCCTTTTGTAGCATCTTCGAAAGGCCAGGACCGTGGTAAATATTGTCACCCAAGATTAGAGCAACGCTATCATTACCAATAAATTCTTCACCAATAATAAAGGCTTGTGCCAAACCATCTGGACTCGGTTGCTCTGCATAAGAAAGTTTAATCCCAAACTCAGTTCCGTCTTGAAGAAGCTCTTGGAATCGATGTAAATCCTGTGGAGTTGAAATAATCAAAATATCCCTAATCCCAGCCAACATCAATGTTGAAAGTGGGTAGTAAATCATCGGTTTATCATAAACCGGCATTAGTTGTTTTGATGCAGCTCGAGTCAAAGGATATAAACGTGTCCCCGAACCACCTGCTAGAATAATACCTTTCATAGTAGGGTACCTTTCTTTGTTGTTTTAGAGTCAATTGCTATTAATTGTGTACTACTCTAAAAGAAAAATAATCATCACATTTTTTCAAATTATTATCTAAAAAATACAGAAAAATTCTTCTTTATCTATAAAAATTCACTTACTTCATATTATATTTAGCATAAAATGAAATAAGCGAATTCTACTTTGTTTGCATACAATTAAAAATCATTTTCTAAGAATGTTTCAAATAACTGTGTAAGAGGCATAATTTCACCATTTCTTAGTTTTCAATACTAAAATACATAGTAACCTGAGAGTCATTAGAAATCCCTAACTTCCTAATCGTTAAAAAATGACAATGAGATACTTATTGATTGCAATTAATTAACAGAATACGAACTAGACAAGTGAGTGCGTCTCCTTAACAAACACTTCCAAGCGTTTACTTTCCTCAATCAATCGTCGTAATCTACGACTTACATCATCAGATAAGTCATACTCACCATTTAAAATAGATAAAATATGTTGTTTTTCTTCATCAGTCTTCTCTTCAATAAGTACATCTTTAAAAATTAGTGTCATGATTATCACCTCACTGCAATTGTTAAAGTGTTGTTACTTTATTCTATCAAACATAAGACGCAAAAACAAGCCATAATCCGATAGAATGGCAATCACCTCTACTATCAAAGAAGTCATTTCTATCAAATTCGTTCCATTTTATTCCTGTTCTATTAAGAATTGATTATTTTATTAAAAATATACAATTCAGTTTTTCCGCCAAACTATTTTATCCACTATCCCTGTATAGCTCTGTATTATCTTAACAACTTTAGTAGAGACATTTTCCTCAACATAGTCTGGTACAGGTAAGCCAAAATCCTCATCTTCTGCCAAGCTAACAGCAGTTTCAACTGCTTGAAGAAGAGAATTTTCATCAATACCTGCCAAAATAAATCCTGCCTTATCTAGGGACTCAGGGCGTTCTGTACTTGTACGAATACATACAGCTGGGAAAGGATAACCTTGACTAGTAAAGAAACTACTTTCTTCTGGTAAAGTTCCCGAATCAGATACTACAACAAATGCATTCATCTGTAAACAATTATAGTCATGGAATCCTAGTGGCTCATGCTGAATCACACGTTTATCTAATTCAAAACCACTCTCTTGTAGCCTTTTCTTTGATCTAGGATGGCAAGAATATAAGATTGGCATATTATACTTTTCAGCTAATTGATTAATTGCCGTAAAGAGAGAAATAAAATTTTTATCTGTATCAATATTTTCCTCACGGTGAGCTGAAAGTAAGATATAACCTCCTTTTTTCAATCCCAAACGTTCATGGATATCTGAAGACTCAATGGCAGATAAATTTTTATGTAACACTTCTGCCATAGGAGAACCAGTTACATATGTGCGCTCTTTAGGTAAACCACACTCATGTAAATACTTACGAGCATGTTCAGAATATGCCAAGTTAACATCTGAAATAATATCAACAATCCTACGATTAGTCTCTTCCGGTAGACACTCATCCTTACAGCGATTGCCAGCCTCCATATGAAAAATTGGAATATGTAAACGTTTGGCAGCAATAGCGGATAAACAAGAATTTGTATCCCCTAAAATCAATAAAGCATCTGGTTTAATTTGATTCATCAATTTGTAGGAAGTATTAATAATATTCCCTACAGTAGCACCAAGATCATCTCCGACAGCATCCATATATACATCTGGAGTGTCTAAACCTAAATCATCAAAGAAAATACCATTTAAATTATAATCATAGTTTTGTCCAGTATGTGCCAAAACAACATCAAAATACTTTCGACATTTAGTGATAACACTACTTAGACGTATAATCTCTGGACGTGTTCCCACAATAATCAATAACTTAAGTTTGCCATTATCTTTAAAGCGAATATCACTATAATCCGTCTTAATTTTCATTTATTTCTCCACTTGTTCAAAAAAAGTATCTGGATGGCTAGGATCAAATGACTCATTAGCCCACATTACAGTAACTAGATTTTCTGTATCAGAAAGATTAATAATATTATGGGCATAGCCCGGTATCATATGTATGGCTTCAATCTTATCGCCCGACACTTCAAAGTTCAGAATAGGATATTCTTGCCCGTTTTCATCCAGTCCTATCCTACGCTCTTGTATTAAAGCACGACCAGAAACAACCATGAAGAATTCCCACTTAGAATGATGCCAATGTTGCCCTTTAGTAATGCCAGGTTTAGAAATATTGACAGAAAATTGACCCGCATTCTCCGTTTTTAATAGTTCCGTGAAACTACCTCGTTCATCTATATTCATTTTTAGAGGGAACTTAAACTTATCTACTGGTAGATAAGATAGATAGGTAGAATACAATTTCTTTTCAAATGATCCTTGAGGAATTTCAGGCATAACTAAACTATCAGGCTGTTTTTTAAATGTTTCTAATAGAGCTACAATCTCTCCTAGGGTTGCACGATGAGTCGTTGGTACATAACAGTAGTTTCCTGATGGGCTAGGTAAGATTTGTAATCCATCTAGATTACAACGATGAGGATTTCCTTCCAATGCAGTTAGACACTCTTGTATCAAATCATCAATATACAGCAACTCCAATTCTACACTTGGATCATTTACTTGAATAGGTAAATCGTGAGCTAGATTATGACAGAAAGTTGCTACAGCAGAATTATAGTTAGGGCGACACCACTTCCCATAAAGATTTGGGAAACGGTAAACTAAGACAGGTGCTCCCGTTTTCTTTCCATATTCAAAGAAGAGTTCTTCCCCTGCTAGTTTAGATTGTCCATATACAGAGTTCGAAAATCGGCCTTCTAAACTAGCTTGAGTAGAACTCGAGAGTAGAACAGGACAAGTGTTTTCATACTTTTCTAAAATTTCTAATAATCTACTTGAAAAACCGTAATTTCCCTCCATGAATTCATCAGGATTCTGTGGACGATTGACACCAGCTAAATGGAATACAAAATCAGCCTTCTTACAATATTCTTCTAATAAAATTGGATCTGTATCACGATCATACTGAAAAATCTCTCCAATCTCTAAATTAGGACGAGTTCTATCTCGTCCATCTTTCAAAGCTTCCAGAGTACAGATGAGATTTTTTCCTACAAATCCTTTCGCTCCTGTAATTAAAATATTTTTAATCATGCCCCCTCCTTGTTTTATATGCTATTTTAATAGTCAACTTTCTCGACAATACATGATACATTATATATCCTTGATAATTTTAATGTATCTTAAAAGATTTTACATCTCTTCATCTGCTACCATATCACGAATTGCTGTCTGTATTTCATCTAATTCTAGCAACTTTCTTTTAACTTGCTCTACATCCATCAAATCAGTATTATTACTATTGAATTCTGTCAACAAATTTCTATTCGTACTACCATCTTTGAAATACTTATCATAGTTAAGATTACGATTATCACTAGGAACTCTATAAAAATCACCCAAATCAATTGCATTTGCACACTCTTCATTAGTTAGTAGTGTTTCATACATCTTTTCTCCGTGTCTAATACCTATAATCTTAATATCTTGTTTTGAGACAAAAATTTCTGATACAGCCTTAGCCAAAACTTCAATCGTACATGCTGGTGCTTTCTGAACTAGTATATCCCCAGATTTTCCTTCTTTAAATGCAAATAAAACTAAATCTACTGCTTCTTCCAATGTCATGACAAAACGTGTCATGCTAGGTTCAGTAATTGTAAGATCATTTCCTTGCTTAATCTGCTCAATCCAAAGAGGAACTACAGATCCACGGCTACACAAAACATTCCCATAGCGAGTCACACATATCTTTGTATGCTCAGGATTTACCGTCCGTGACTTAGCAACAGCAATCTTTTCCATCATAGCCTTGGATGTTCCCATAGCATTAACAGGATACGCCGCCTTATCTGTAGAAAGACAAATAACTTGCTTTACACCCGCTTCGATAGCTGCAGTAAGGACATTCTCAGTTCCCAAAATGTTAGTTTTTACTGCTTCTACAGGGAAAAATTCACAAGAAGGTACCTGTTTCAGAGCAGCAGCATGAAAAACATAATCCACACCATGCATAGCATTTTTTACCGAAGCTAAGTCACGCACATCTCCGAGGTAAAAGCGGATTTTCCCAGCTACTTCTGGTACTTTTACCTGAAACTCATGACGCATATCATCTTGTTTCTTTTCATCTCGCGAAAAGATACGAATCTCTGAGATATCTGTTTCTAAAAAACGCTTGAGAACCGCATTCCCAAATGAACCTGTCCCTCCTGTAATTAGAAGAGTTTTTCCTGTAAATTGTGACATATTATTTTCCACCTTTGGTCTTGTTTAAATCTTCTTTAATCTGTGTAGTAGAAATTTCTTCAGTACGAGGTAAATATACTACTTCTACGCCCTCATCTTTCAAAAAATCAAACTTACCTTCCCAATCATCACCAATAACAAAGATATCAGCATAATACTTCTTTACATCTTCTCGTTTTTGTTCCCATGAAATCTCAGGAATTACCAAATCTACATAACGAATAGATTCAAGCAAAATTTTACGTTGTTGATAATCAAAATATGAAATCTTATCTTTTTGAAGATTAAATTCATCAGTAGATAGACCTACTATTAAATAATCTCCCAAATCTTTAGCACGCTTCAATAAATTGATATGACCGTAATGAAGTAAATCAAAAGTCCCGTAAGTAATCACTCTCTTCATTTTTCTTCCTTTCCATATATTCCTAAATCAATCAAATATGGTCTATGCCCAACACGTTCTTCTAAAGGTGGCAACTTCATGTACTCACCATAATGTGTAGTCAAGTATTGATGACAATCACCAGGTAATAAAATTGTGATTTCCTCAAATTTATGTTCAATTAGGGGGTATAGTGTTGTTTTTAAAACATATTCCACATTTCTTACTGGAAAATCTAAACAAGCAAATGCCGTTTGATTTGTTCCATTATATAATCTAGAAAATTGATCAATTTTTTTGAGTATTAAACTTTTAGGAATTAATTTTAAGCTATAATGAATACATCTCCTTAGAATAGCTTTTAAACCTTGAATCAAATTCTCAGGAGCCTTAGAAACAGTTGGTAACATCCTCATCACATATAACTTTTTATAAAACTGTACCGCTTTAAATTGTCTCTCATTTTCTATCTCATTATCTGGAACCTCATCAAATGGAAAAATATCTACATAAATACCACTTTGTGTTTTTAAATTCCTTTGGGCATACTCTAAGAACAAAGTCCCTTTTAACATTAGTTTACTGTAAGAATAGGGAGAATTTCTATCAGAGGATGGTGATTGTAAATAAAACTCTTCTCCTAAATACTGATCAACTACTCTTAAAAAGTTATCGTAATTTTCACGTGTCATACCAACATCAATATCGTCATCCCATGGTATAAAGCCTTCATGACGTATTGCTCCAAGAGCACTTCCACCAATTAAAAAATACTCTATATTTTCTTTTTTACATATTCGAATAATTTCTTTTAATATTTTGAGTTCAAGCTTCTGAATCATATCTAACTCATCTGCGCTGTAATTAATCATTTAAAATTCCACTTTCTAAAGAAATAGCTACACCGTATTTCTTTATATTTTTATATTATAGACCACTCTTGTAATGTTTGCAAAGTACAGACATAAAGAATATAAAATCAAAATCAGTTAAATAAATTTGGCAAAAGTGCCTCATAAAAATAAAGGACATTTTCTCTTAGATACCACCAAAAACAAGTAGCACCTAAAACTCCGAAAATAATATAAAGTCCACTCTTTAATTTTATAAATGATCGTTGCATAAATGGTTGTAAAGCTGCAATGGCTATAAAATTTAAAACAACAGTAAAAATTAAATAGCGAGTAAATGCTGTACTAAACATAATTAGGGGTAAAAAAATTGTACTAAAAAAACTATGTTGATACACCAAGTTTATAAAATTGGTCACTTCCTGAGGGAGATTTGAAACTGTTTTTGCAATCTTTTTGAGGTTAATACTAATTAGTAGGTTGAAAACATAGTAACTATCATACAATATAAAACCAAGACGAGTCGATTTCGCTGTATAATACATAACACGACTTTTAGTTGCCTCGCTCCCTAACAGTTCAAATATTTTAGTCAAGTAGCTAGAATTATTACCTACCAATAGATTTGTCACAATTAAGACCGTAGATATAAATACCAATACCCATAGCATCTTACTAGTATTTTTTTGTCTATAAAAAATAACAAATGGTAAGAAATAAATAATAGATCCATGAAACAGAAACGCTATGAACATCAATCCTATGAATATGAATCGATGATTTTGTGAAAGATAATAATGCGCTATAAGTGCTACACTAGCTGCTAAAAAGAATCTTAGAACTTCTAAAGTATAAAAGAAATAAAAAAGAGATAGCAATAAAATTAGAAGATTATAATTACAATGCAATTTTTTAGCAACAAAATAGAAACATGCTGAGGAGAATAGAAAAATACATGCTAAAAAAACTTGAAAAGAGATTGAGTGATGTGAAAACCAATCTGCAAAAAAATTATACGCATGGTCTGAAAAATACAGACTACTTTTTCCTACAGCATATCTTGCACGATAATGAGTTAAATCTGAAAATCCTTCTCGGATATTTCCTGCATAGATAAAAAACAAAACTAACCAAGATAAAAATGCTAGAAAATTTATACGTATCCTATTGACTACGACTAATAGATTTGTTAAAAAACTTATATAAAATAAAGCTGAAATCATCTACTTTTTTTGAATCCTTTCTTTACAAAATCTAATGCTTGAAAAACAAATACATCTCGCGTCAACAAGCTCAAACTAAAGTAAACTACTATCCCAAGAACGATTTGCTTAATAGTTGTTCCATAATTTGCTGGATATCCTTTGAACGAAACAATAATAATTATCCCCATTATCATAGAATAAACGAGATATTTAAATAATGATTTCAAAATAGGTATAATAGGTATATCCTTTGACATTATATAGTATTGAACTATAACAGATGAAGTAAGTGATACTATAGTTGCTAAACAAACACCTACTACTCCAAACATTGGAGCAAGTAACAAATCTAATAAAATATTTAAAATTGCAGCTAAAGTATTAGAAAAGAATAAGACTTTTGTTTTATTAACTGCAACAAAATACTGACTACCTGAGACTCCTAGCAAAGCATTGCCAACAGCAATAGGAGCAAGCCATTTAAGAGCATCCATAGATGGCATAAAACTTTCGCCTAAAAACCACGGAACAAAAGTATCTGCAATAGCATAAAGGCCAATCGACAATGGAACAGCTAAGAACAAAGAAAATTCAGCTGCAGTTATCAGATACTTTTTCATATTGTCTAACCGTCTATTACGAAATTCATTTGCTATTCGGGGCATCATAACAGAATTTAATACTACTATTAAAGAGAGTGGTATCTGTATAATCTTCTCTGCATTACTATAGTAAGAAACATTGCTGATTCCCGAACTTAAAGACCCTAGAACAATTTTATCAGCAGATAACATAATTTGCATGATGATACTTGGTAAAAATAGTTTGAGACTCCCTAAAATAATCTCCGTAAAACGATTAATATTTATCTTTGGTCTACTAATAAACATCCTTAGTTGACTATAAGCTGATAAATTGGCTACTAAAACAGAAAGACCATATATGAGCACATATAGAGTTAGATCTGTTTCGCTTTTTACAAATAAGAAGGTCGCTATCGTAAATAATAACTTAGCAATAATATTTTTTAATACAACATACTGCATTTCCTCTAAGCCACGATAAAACCAAGTACAGTCAAGAATAGACCCAAAAAGCCAAATGGAGAAAAGTTGAAAGTAAACTTGATAATTTAAATTTATGTTAGAAAAAATGTATAAGAAGAATAGTGAAAAAAATCCTAGAATAATCTGAACAGCCAAAATACTCCAAAATGTCTCTGATAGTTCCTCTTTATCATCTCTAGTATAGGCACATTCCCGATTTCCATAATGACCGATACCTAGTAAACCTAAAGTATAAATCAAAGTAACGATTGAATTGGCATAATCGTAAATTCCCAACTGGTGTGCGCCCAATACTCTAGCAACATATGGAGTAATCAATAGTGGTAATATTAAAACTACCACTTGATAAATTAAGTTATATAGATAATTTTTAGAAATTTTACTCAAAACTCTTCTCTCTCATTATTTTTTTAAAAACACTAATATATCTGATATTAAATTGCGGAATGTAGGATAATAAGCATAATACTTCAATTGGAAATGAACTATTTGCATAAGAGTACCATCTTTTAAAATCTCTCTACGTCTCTCAAGAACCATTGCCATATTTTCAAGTTGAGAAATTATTTTTATGTCTAAATGTTCTTTACGAGCCACATCAAGTAAGAAAACTGCAATTTGATAACTCGTATCCACTTCAACAACTCGCCGTTCACGATTAAGAGATTGCTTAGGAGCAGAAGCACTTGTTTCGTGGCGACGAAAATGTATTAAGCGTTTTAAGTATAGATATAGAGTTCCTCTTACCATAGCTAGATTCCATAAAATATTATCATGGCCAAATCTATCTATATCATACTTTTCTAACAGAACTATTAACTCACGCTTAACTGCAAAAGTACATCCTGGTCTCATAACAGAAATACTCTTGTTTTTTAACGAAAACGGGACTACAGCACCATTATCTAACTCAATATCCTTAATCTTGATTTTATCATTTCTACCAAAATCGAGAATCTCATAGTTACTAGCCAATAGTTCTATTGACGGCGATTTATGAAACTCTTTTACCATCAGTGAAATTTTATCTTTGTTCCAAATATCATCCTGATCACAAAGAAAAACTACATCTCCTGTTGTCTTTTGAAGCGCTTTTCTAAAGTTTTTTCTCCAACCTATATTAGATGAGTTTTTTATCAATACCCAATTATCAAGATGATACTTCTGAATATACATATTAAGTAAATCAACTGTATTATCTGTTGAACAATCATCAACAATAATAACTTCATCAGCCATTAAACTCTGAGTACGAAGCGATTCTAGCTGCTCTAGCAAATAATCAGCTCCATTATAAGTTGTCATTGCAATAGATATCCTCATTTTTCCTCCATAAATTTCAAATGCTCTTCAACCATTGTTTCAATAGTATAGTGTTTAATAGTAGATAAAGCGTTTTGAGATAATTGAACTCGTAATGAATCATCTTGTAATACTTGGCTTAACTTTTGAAAAATAGCTTTCCAGTCATCGACCCTATCAATAACATATCCATTATAACCATTCGAAACAAGTTCAATTGCAGCAACACATGCAGATGTAGAAATAACAGGAAGTCCCTGCGACATTGCCTCGTTTACAACAAGTCCCCAAACATCAGACTTTGTTGGTAAAACAAATATATCAGATAGCTTGTAGTATTGTTTCAGTTCAGATGTCTGTAAAAAATCAATAAAATGAAAACGGCTATCTTGTCCAATAAGATCAAGCAAGTATTGTTTGTATTCACTATCAGGACTTGCTCCTACAATCAAACATTGTACATTGTCTGATAAATTCTGAACAGCCTTGATTAAAACATCCACACCTTTACCAGGGATGATTCTACCAACAAATAAAATTGTTTTTTTAGTTGGACTGAATCCCAGTTTCTTTCTTAAAAATTGTTTTTCTTCCTCATCGACAATTTGATGTCGTATGTCTTTCTCCGATAAGGAAGTAAATGAATACCGATAAATATTTTCTTTATTCACACGATAATGCGCTAAGAAATCATCACTGGACTGACTTGGGCTAAAATAATAGCAGGGTTTCGTAAGAATAAATTTTTTAAACTGGTATTTTAAAAAATTCTCGCTTTCTGGTATCTTACCGCCATCAATTTCTAATACAAACGGTATCTTAGAAAAAATACACTTTAAATAACCAAATAATTCTGTTCGATAAGAATAGTTAGTCAAAAAAATATAGTCATACTTTTCAGGAATTAAATACTGGAATATAGCTGAATTTAATTTCTTCTCATCAATATTACCTTCACTTAAAAAAATGGCGGTAAAATTTTTAAAAGTCTCACGATAATCAAATCTAATATCTTGAGCTCCTGTTGCTTCAAAAATAACAGTTAAATCTACAAATTTCCCAAGTTGATTATAGAAATCCACACGATAAGGCGATGGAATATTAGTTACAAATAATACTTTTTTCATGATTTATCTACAATTCTTTCATAAGTTTTTGTTAACTTATTAACCATATCAGACAGGTTATAACCCTTAGCAATAATTTTATCAACTGCCCCACTATCCCGTCCTTTGGTATCCAAAATCGTTTCACACCAATATTTAACTGTTTCATCCAATGATAAAAAACGTATATTATCAGTTAAATTAATCTCACTTGGAAAATTATCAGAAACTACTAATGGTAAACCGTTGATTTGCATCTCTAGCACAGCTATACCAAAACCTTCAAAAAGAGATGGGAAAACACCTACATCAAATACATTAATCAATTTGTTTACATTAGAAGACTCACCTAAAAAACTAATCTTATCCAATATTCCTAATTGATTTGCTTGCTTTTTAATAATTTCTTCCAATTCTCCTTTACCGATCAGAACGAGATGAGCATCTTCTCTTTCATGTACAATTTCCGCAAAAACTTTAAGAAGGAAATCATGATTCTTCTGATAATCAAATCGCCCCACATGACCAATAACAAATTTATTTTCTAAATTTAATTCCTTACGTAAATCTTTAGATAATTGTGGACTATAGATGAACTTTTGAACATCAATAGCATTAGGAATAACTTCAAAAGAGTGATTCCCATACAACCACTCTCCTGCTTTTTCCGAACAAGCCCATAGGTGAGTAGCATATCTAGGAATTTGCTTCTTGAGTTGCTCATTCAAAAACTTCTTTAATAAACTTTTGTTTGTATAGTTTGTATTATGGCAATGTGAAATACGAATAGGAATATCACACTCTTTTGCAATAGATAAAATTGTACTATTTCCTGCATCAGCATGCGCATGAACTACATCATAATTTCCATCCAACATAATTTGTTTAATTTGGCGATAATTTTTTAGAGGATTCTTTCCTCTAGCAGGAACTCTAAAGATTTTACCTCCAAGATTTAAAATATCTTCATCGCGTACACCTTTGGACAATGTATGGACTAAAAAATCAATTTGAATTTTTTCAGAATGCATTTTTTCATAAACGTTCATCATAAAGGTAGATACACCGCCTCTATCCATAGTCCCACCGTTAACATATAAAATCTTTATCATATCAACTCCAGTTCCACTAGTATAAATTGAGTATATTTTCCACAAAATACTCTTTTGACAAATTAAAATTAGGATTCCTTTTACATTGACTCACTTCTTTTAGGGATTCTAGTATAGAAGTAACAGTTCTATCACTACACACTATACCGTACATATGTGTACTTTCTATACTCCCCCCAGTTGGGTAGCTCACAACTGGTGTCCCACAGGCAATAGCTTCTAAATTAGTTGTCGGATAATTATCCTGTGTTGTCGGGTTGATAAATACATCTGCCAATGTGTACCAAGCAGAAAGTTCTTCCACACTATCTGTTGTGGCCAGACCAATAATCTCTTTAGGAAGTTTATTCAATTGTTCCTTTGATAACCCTATCAAAACTAATTGTTGATAAGATTTTAGCTGTGCAGACAATTCTAATAAATCATCCAATCCTTTACGCTGATCCCATATAGAAGCCACACCAAGCAGTACCTGTTTGCCTTCTAAGCTAAATTTTTTTCTCAATTCCTGAGCCTCTAATAGCCTTGGTTTAAATATCGTAGTATCAATACCGTTATGAATAACTGTTACGGGGTATTCTTTCAAAAATGAATTTCTTACCAAATTTGCCAACCACTCTGATGGTGTAATAAGTGTCAAGTTTGGAACACCTGTAAATAAATTTTTTTTACGTTCAAAATTTCTAGATGAAAAATCAATTAATGACTTTGGATAATCGTTTTTTTGACTCGAATGATGGCACTGTCCAATTTTTTCGCATTCTAAAGTATCAAAGTAAGCACCATGTCCAGTAAAAGCCCAACAATCATGTAAAGTCCATAAAATTTTCTTTCCGCAAGTTTTTAAATAGGAAAACAATTCCTCTACATGAATATAGTATCCATGTAAATTATGCAGATGAATAATATCAGGATTATATTCTTTCACCCAAGTGATAAATTTTCTAGTTGCCACTTTACTTCCAAAACCAGCATTATCAAAAATTCGAGCTTGTAAGACATGTCTATTTACATCCACTCTAGAACCTATTTTAACCGCGTAATCTCGATACTGTGACGGCACATGCTCACGTCCATATGCAATCTTAACTTCATGCCCCTTCTTTGTTAAAGCGGTTGCGATATCCGTACAAATTCTACCTGTACTCCTAATACCACAAACAGTATTAATCATCAAAATTTTCATTAGGAAAATTCCTCTCTCAAATACTTTTCCAACTGTGTCATAAACTGCTCTTTAGAAAAGTGCTTTTCATAGTAATAACGAGCTTGCTTCCCTAACTCCTTTTGTTCCTCTATAGATAACATACTGAATTCACAAATATTTTTTGCCAACTGTTTCACATCTTGTTCAGGACTAACATAGCCACAATTTGCTTCCTCTACGATTGCTTTAGTATCTCCTGAAATTGCACCTATAATTGGTTTTCCTGCTGCCATATAAGATTGTACCTTTCCAGGTATAGTACGAGAAACTATAGAGTCTCCTATTAAAGAAACTAACATAGCATCTGATTTTTTATAGAAGGTTGGCATTTCTTCCAAAGAACGTCTTCCATAGAAGGAAACATTCTTTAACTCCAATTCATGAGCTAATGCTTTCATACTTAGCAATTCCGTACCGTCTCCAACAAAATGAAAATGAATTTTCTTGGGTAAATCGGTATTCTTCTCTATCAAACTGGCAGCTTTCAAAATAGTTTCCAAATTTTGTGCTTTGCCAATATTACCAGCAAAAGTTAGGTCAACACTTTCTTTATTAACTATAGATTCATCAGGGATAAAAAGATCTTCTGCATATTGTGGTAAATAAGTAATCTTTTGTTCTGTTATGTCAAATTGGTTCACAAAATGATTCTTAAATGATGGACTAGTGACAAATATATAATCACTAGCTCGATAAACTTTTTTTGAGATAAATTTAAACAACTTGAAAATCAAGCTATCTTGTTTCACTCCTCCCACAGTTAAACTATCTGGCCAAACATCCATACAATATAGAAACAAAGGTTTCTTATACTTATTTTTATAAGCCATACCAGCCCATGCCATCATAACTGGAGATGATTGATTTACAAAAACACAATCAAATTCTGAACCATCTTTTGCTTTATACTGTCCCAGTAGAACTCCTATCGATGAACTAATAGCAAAACTAAAATAATTTAATATCCTATGTAAAGTACTTTTTCCTCTTGGAATTGTATAAGAACGAAAAACAGTAACTCCTTCTATAGTCTCTCGTCTATTTTGCTTATTCCTATAATCCGCATATATTTTACCTTCAGGATAATTAGGAATTCCTGTTAAAACAGTAACTTCATGACCTCTCTCAACAAGATCCTCACAAATATCCGATAATCTAAAAGGTTCTGGTCTATAATGTTGACTAACAAATAAAATTTTCATTTCACTATCTTAACTCTCTCGTTTACTCCCCTCTACAATTCCTTTTCGTTTCAATACATAAGGTATTGTTCTTACTATGCATTTTATATCCATTATTAATGATCTATTCTTCACATAGTAACCATCCAATTTTGCTTTTATGTCTGTAGATAGATTGTCTCTACCATTGATTTGCGCCCATCCAGTTAATCCTGGTAAAACATCATTTGCACCGTATTTTTCTCTTGCCTCTATTACATCACGTTCACTTACCACTACTGGTCGAGGACCCACAATGCTCATATCACCAACAAGAATATTACATAATTGAGGTAATTCATCTAGAGATGTTTTCCTTAAGAAAGCTCCCACTCTAGTGATCCACTGCTCTGGATTTTGTAAATCTCGAGTTGCCACATATTTTGGTGATTCCACTTTCATAGTCCGAAATTTAAAAACATAAAAAGTTTTTTTGTGAATTCCAAAACGTTTTTGTTTAAATATTACCGGTCCTTCTGAATCCAATTTAATCGCAATTGCAATTAGGATAAAAACTGGACAAAATAACGTTATCGCTATTAAAGATATAGATATATCTCCTAATCGTTTTAATATACTGTACATAAACTATCTCTCACTATAAATACAAAGTTCATCTTATTTCCATTTATCAAATTAAATTTTTCAGCCTATAAAACCACAAAAACTCAATATGTATTTGGTCACTCAATGATTTTCAAAAATATAATTCTTTTATCCTCTATTTCAAATAAAACTTTTCTCCATCTAAAGAAAATTTATTTGTTTCAGTAATATATGAATTATCAATAATGTATTAGAAAATTCAATTCAATTGTTCTTCCAAACAGATCTAATATTTAATTTGAAGAAATATCGGTCTCTGAAATTGCAATCAGTATATAAGCTAGTAAACTAACAGGTACATTCTATAAGATTACCATAGTTATATTGTAGAACCCCCGTCCTTCTATATGGACTCCCTAACCTCATTTTATCTTTTACCATAATTACCATAACCACCGTAAGAGCCATATTTTTCACGTTGAATATCAAATTTATTGAGAACGACACCTAAAAATGGTTTTCCTGTTTGTTCTAACTGGCTTTTCGCTTTTTGTACTTCTCTTCGTTTTGCAACTCCTGCCTCTACAACTAAAATAGATGCATCGCATTTTTGTACAACAATAGCTGCATCGATTACAACTCCAATTGGCGCTGTATCAACAATAATGTAGTCAAAATATTTACGTAAGGTTTCAATCATAATTTCAAAGTTATCACTTTGAAGAAGAGCTGTTGGATTAGGAGAAGCCACTCCTGACTCGATGACAAACAAATTGTCAACATTTGTCTCACAAAGCCCATTTGACAAATCCTGAGTTCCAGCTAAATAGTCTGTCAAACCTGTAATTCTTTCTCTTGACTTAAATACTCCAGACATAACTGAATTCCGGATATCTGCATCAATCAAAAGAGTCTTATAGCCTGCACGCGCAAAAGCCCAAGCAATATTAGTAGAAGTTGTAGATTTCCCTTCACTAGGATCAACTGAGGTGACTGCAATAACTTTCAAGTTATTGCCGCTCAATTGTACATTTGTTCGTAAAGCATTATAATACTCTTCTGCTTTTTTTACAGTGTTAAGTTTCTGTTGTGATAATTCTAACTTTGCCATCTCTTCTCCCTTACTTTACTTTATCCAGATTTGGAATGACTCCAAGGAGTGAAATCTCCATAACATCTTCTATATCTTCTGGACGTTTTACACGATCATCAAATAGTTCAATCAATAGCACTACTACAATCACTAGCCCTGCTCCAAGACCTGCTCCAATCACAGTATTACGACGAATATTTGGTGATGATGGACCAATTGCTGGACGCGCCTCCTCAAGGGTTGTTACATCTGAAACACGAGTAATACTGATAATTTTTTGAGCAGCTACTTCTCTCAAAGAGTTAGCAATACGGCTTGCCTCTTCAGGAACTCGATCATTAACTGAAATAGACACAATACGAGTATCAACTGGTACTGTCACTTTAATTTTATTAGCCAAGCCTTTTGGTGTCAAATCTAGTTTCAAATCAGAAACAACTTTCTCCAAAACATCCTGCGATAGGATAATTTCACGGTAGTCTTTAACCAAGTATGATCCTGCCTGCAAGTCTTGATTGGTCAAACCAGATTTCTCTCCCTGATTCCGACTAACTACATAAATCCGAGTCGTACTAGTAAACTCAGGTTTAATAACAAAAGTACTATAAGCAAAAGCAACTGAAGAAGTTATAATTGCCACCAATAAAATGACTAACTTTCTTTTCCATAAAGCTCTGAATAGTTGCAATACATCGATTTCCAAAGTGTTTTTATCCTTCATATTTTCTCCTAAATTAATTGATCCATTATAATTTTTCTGGGATTTTCTACAAAAAGTTCTTTCGCCTTTTTCGCTCCATATTTCTTAGCAATGATATCGTATGCCTGTTCCATATATGGAGGTCTATCATCTAAATTGTGCATGTCACTTGCGATTACATGAACTAAATCACGTTCCAAAAAATACCTCGCTCGTTTTTTCATAAATTTATATCTTTCTCCAAAGAACTTAGGTTTTAGAACATGATAGCTATTTATCTGAGTATAGCACCCCATATCAATCAGTTCACGAACACGTTTTTCATTATTCTCTAAAGCATCATAACGTTCAATATGAGCAATTACTGGCGTGATTCCCAACATCAAAATATTGCTCAATCCCGTATGAATCTCACGATAGGGAGTATGCATGCTAAACTCAATCAAAGCATAACGACTATCATTAAGGGTAGGAATTTCTTTTTTTTCTAGCTTTTCCAGAACATCCAGAGTATAGTATATCTCTGCACCATAAGCAATGACTAAATCATCTGCTACTTCTTTTGCAATTTCACGAACCTTAATAAAATTTGTTGCAATTTTTTCTTCTGGAGTTTCAAACATTCCTTTTCGACGATGCGAAGTAGACACAATCATTCGAACTCCTTGATTATAAGCTTCTCTTAAAAGTGCCTTGCTATCCTCTATTGACTTCGGGCCGTCATCTACATCAAAAACGATATGCGAATGGATGTCTATCATTTTATCTACCCTCCATCACATCCTGTATAGCTGCTTTAACTGCAGCTAAACTACTATCATCTATTTCCATCATATAGAGGTTACTGTCTGGCATTGCATAAGAAGGAAGATCCATCCGACCTGTCCCTTTTAAATCTTGAGAATTTACTTTATAGTTCCCTCCGCTTTCCAATTGAGTATTCACTAGATCCATCATCGTCTCAATCGGCATGTTTGTCTGAAGGGAATCCTGCAATCCTTGAAGAATACTACTATAGTTTTTCAAAGCCTCTGTAGAAGTCAACTTCTGAATGATTGCTACAATGACCTTTTGTTGGTTTCGACCACGGTCACGATCTCCGTCCGCTAATGAATACCGTTCACGAACAAATCCAAGAGCCTGCTCGGAATCAAGGTGAACATTCCCGACTGGGAAATGGAACTTCCCATTTTGCAATGAAAACTCTTGTTCATTGTCAACATCTACTCCACCCAACAAGTCAATTAATTTCAAAAATGATGTAAAGTTCAAACGAACATAGTAATTAATATCTACACCATAAAGGTTCTCTAGGGTGTGAATCGATGAATCAACCCCATATATACCAGCATGAGTCAATTTATCCTTTTGATTGTTTCCGCCATCAGCAATAGGAACATATGAATCTCGTGGAGTTGTTGTCAAAAGGATTCTCTTCGTATCCCTATTGACCGTCATCAGGATATTAACATCTGAACGAGAAACTGAACTAATAGCACCGTAAGTATCAATACCACTAACATAGATATTGAAAAAGCGATCTTTAGATACCTTAGGAGTCTCAACCTCTTTAGTCATCTTTTTAGTATAAATTTTCTTGATTTTAGATGCATAATCCGGATACTCTGCCTCAATAATATTCTCAAACACACTATTTAAGACAATAGCTTTAGCTTCTCCAGAAATCAAACTTTTATAAGTTGACAAGTAAGAAGTACTTTTATCAACCGTCAAATCCTTATTTTGACTCGTCTTAATATCAGCGATTAACTTTTGAATATTATCATTATCCGTCCCATTCGGCCCCATAACACTAGATAATTGAGCAACATTATTGATATCACTATCCTTTAAAACTACAACACTGAGAGAATACTCTGAATAATTTGAAGTTGCATTAATATGACTTGTAAATCCTACAAATTGTTGCAGAGCAAATACAGAAACTGAACTCACTAACACAGCAAGTGTTAAAAAGAAAATCGTGAACTTTTCTGCTTTTTTATAGATTATTAGTAGTGTAGCACTGACAGCAACCACCAAAGCAAAAACTGCGACCACTATATTAACGTGCCTGAAAGCAAGTATATTGTACTTAAAGATTAAGAACAATAAAAAACCAACTAACAATAAATAAATAGTCAACAAGACTATATTAACACTTCGCTTCACTTTCTGTGAACGTGATTTTTTAAAACGTCTACTCATGATTAACACCTATACATTTAATACTACTATTATATCACTTTTTTACGATAAACTCTACATTTACGAGTTTATAGACATCCTTCGATATAGATTATTTGGACATCATAAGCACTGATACTATTCTAAAATCTCTTCAAAGCATACCAGTACAACCGTATCATAGTTATATGTTACCGTAGACAATCTCAAAACAAGTCTTTGAGATTCTGTATATATCTTCTTAGTTGCTCTTTGATTTTCATTGAGTATTAAACAATCAAAATTAATACAGTATTTCATTTACAATTCAACATAACTAGACAACTACTAGCCCGTACAGCCAAAAACAGCCCTATTAAGACGGCTTTATAAAAACCATCCAATAGAACTGCTCCTTATTATTTAACATGCTTTTCTGCTTCTTTTTGAGCTTTTTCGATTGCTTTTTTACTTTCTTGCTCCCATTTAGTTTTGGCTTCTTCATACTGTTTAGTTGTAACAGTATCTTTTTGCAGTTTCATGTACTTGTAGTTATTTCCGTCACCCTTGATGCCGACTAGTGAATAGCCTCTTGTAAATGGTGTTACTTTGGTTACAGATGCTGTTCCACCATTTGACATAGCTGACATGATTAGAGAATTGTCAATCATCCAAGCTTGAGCTTCAGCGTATTTTTCATAGCGTTTGGTTACATCTTTATTTTCATTATCTGCATCTTTGAGCATCTTAGTGTAAGTATCCAGACCTAGGCTAGCAATTTTTGCCTTATCTTCCTTGGCATCTAGACCAAAAATCTTGAGATAGAATCCATCCTCTGCATTGAAAGGATTGAGATAAGTTGATGGATCTTGGTAGTCACCTACCCAACCATCAAAGCTCAAATCGTAATCCCGATCAGCTGGTGTTGGTGCTAAGAAGGCTACGTTATTAAAATCATCTGTTGAAAGTTGTTGAACATCAATGACAATATTATCAGCACCCAAAACTGATTCAAGAGTCTGTTTTACAGAGTTCATACCTGTCACAGCATTCTTATTCGTCTGATCAACTGCCACATCCAAGTGAATAGGGAATGTTACACCTTGACTTGCCAATTCTTTTTTAGCATCCGCAAATTTTGCTTGGGCTTTTTCTTTATTAAAATAGGCATCTTGAGCATCTGCTAGGTTCATACCTGCCCACTCTGTTCCATAGTTAACCAATTTAGAAGCGACTACTTCTCCAAAGGTCTTGTCTCCAACTTGGACAAATGTAGGAGGCACTAGGGTGTTACGAAGGGTCTTGCTAGCTGCTTCTTCCCCATTTGACTGAGCAGAGTAAGCTGTTCGGTCCAAGGCAAAGTTCACTGCTTGACGGAAGTTTTTGTTCAAGACAGCTGTCTCAGTTGACTTCTTCTGCTCATCTGTCGTTTTAGCAGTATGATTGTAAGCCTTACGATTGACGTTGAAATTGAAATACCAAGAAGTCTTGTCCTGCAAGCTATAGACGATATTATCTTTATATTTCTCCTTGGTCTTGGCAAAGTTTGAACTATTTGGATAAACCCCAGCGATAGAATAGGCTCCACTTTCAAAGTTACGGATGGTCAATTCTTGGTCTGAGCCATCAAAATAAGCCAATTTCACGTGTTCAATTGATACTTTGTCATGATCATAGTAATGCGGATTTTTCACATACTCAATAGATGATTTTGATGTGAAATCTTTTAACAAGTAAGGTCCACTGTAGAGAATACTATCTGGAGATAGGGTACCAAAATCCTTCCCTTTTGAGTTTAGAAACTCTTCGTTTACTGGGAAAAGAATACTGTTCGTTGTTTTTGAATTCCAGTAAGGCTCTGGGCGTGTCAAAGTATACTCAACAGTCTGGTCATCAATGGCCTTAACCCCAACCTTAGAAAAGTCAGAATCCGCTCCTGTAATATAATCATTCAAGCCCTTGATTGAGTTTTGAATCAAGTCAATGGCCTGTGATTTATTATCCACTGCGTACTTGATACCTGTCACAAAATCCTGTGCCTTGACTGGAGCGTATTCTTCACCGTCAGCTGTGAACCATTTGGCATCTTTTCTCAATTTGTAGGTATAAGTTAGACCGTCGCTTGAAACAGACCAGTCTTCTGCCAAAGACGGAACTAGATTTCCGTGATTGTCATTTTCAAGCAAACCATCAACTAGGTTGGTGATAATCGATGTATTATCGGCGTAGTAGTCTAATAAATAGTTAAATGTAGTTGGATTTCCACTAAAGGTTGATGAGTAAGTTTTTGTATCTGAACCTGATTGTCCACAGGCAGCCAAGAGCAAGGCAGCCGCAAAAGTCAGGCCTGTACTAAGAACACGCTTCTTTGTATTCATCTTCTTTCTCCTTTATGTTAGTTTTTATAACATAAGCTTATTTTACCAAAATCATGGCAATTTGTAAAGTTAATTGAATTTTTAGAATGAAAGTTTATAAACATTGACCATAAAAAAACAAAGGATTTCTACCTTTCATACAGTCCTCCCTTGTTTTTATACGATTGCATTTTTAGATTTTTTTGTAAAAAATGTTTATAGTAATTCCACACAGAAAGCATCCCATGGAGCCAAGATTTGTTTTTCAAAGACTTCTTGAGCCACGGTATTTTCAATCAAGACTGATTTAACTTTTTCTTCTACTGCCAAGTCTTGCTCCTCATTAGACAAATTAGCCACAACTAAGAATCGACAGTCGCCATCTTTACGAATATAGGCAAAAACCTTATCCGCCGTATCAAGAAGCTCAAAATCAGCTCGAATCAGCCAGCTATTCTCCTTACGGATTTGAACTAGCTTCTGATAGGTATAGAAAATAGAATCAGGATTTGCTAGCGCTTCTTGAACGTTGATTGTTTGATAGTTTGGATTGACTGCCAACCAAGGCTGACCTGTCGAGAAACCAGCATTTTTGCTCTCGTTCCATTGCATAGGGGTACGAGCATTGTCACGACCAATGACACGAATACTGTCCATGATTTCTGCCATCGGAACGCCTTTTTCAAGAGCTTCACGCGCATAGTTGAGGGACTCAATATCTTCTACTTGATCCAGTGTTTCAAAAGGATAGTTGGTCATCCCAATTTCCTCACCTTGGTAGATATAAGGTGTTCCTCTCATGAGATGAAGCAAGATGGCAAAGGCTTTGGCAGATTTTTCGCGGTATTCTTGGTCATTTCCCCAGATTGAGACGATACGAGGGAGGTCATGATTGTTCCAGAAGAGTGAATTCCAGCCGTCCTCAACGCCTAACTTTGTCTGCCATTTGTTGAAAATCTCTTTTAACTTAGGGATATTCAGCGCCTTTTGATAGTGCCACTTAGGTTGCCCTTCCTGATACTGAAGACAGATGTGTTCAAATTGGAAAACCATAGACAATTCTTGCCCCTTTGGATCAGAGTAAAGCTTGGCAATCTCTGGAGTTGCTCCCCAAGTCTCCCCTACTGTCAAGAGATTCTTATCGCCAAAAGTGGCTTGGTTCATCTCCTTGAGATAAGGATGGAGCATAGGTCCATTATTGACTACCTTCTCATCAGGAATTTTGCCAATCATGTCAATGACATCCATACGGAAACCGCCAATGCCTTTATCAATCCAGAAGTTCATCATCTCATAAATTTTCTGGCGAAGTTTTTCATTCTCCCAGTTGAGATCAGGCTGTTTCTTACTGAAAAAGTGGAGATAGTATTGACCCGACTTTTCATCATACTCCCAAGCAGACCCACTAAAGATAGAATCAAGATCATTAGGCTCATCCCGCCAGATATAGTAGTCACGCTCAGGGCTGTCAGGATTTTCACAGGCCTCGACAAACCAAGCATGTTCATCCGAGGTATGATTGACCACCAAGTCCATGATGATACGAATATCACGTTTCTTAGCTTCAGCGATTAGTTGGTCCATATCCTCCATGGTCCCGAAAATAGCTGCAATCGCTTGATAATCAGCAATATCATAGCCATTATCATCCATAGGACTGTCATAAACTGGAGAAAGCCAAATCGCTGTGATTCCTAACTTGGCTAGATAGTCTAACTTACTGGTAATTCCTGGCAAATCGCCAATTCCATCTCCGTTGCTATCCATAAAACTCTTTGGATAGACTTGATAGACTACGGCATTGTGCCACCATTTTTCTTGCATTTTCTTACCTCATTATTTTAATAATCTACAGTCTATGATAGCGCTTTTCGGAATTTTGTGCAAGCGTTTGCCTAATCTTTTTGATTCCTTTTTTAACTCCATAGTTTCCTAACTTCCAATTTTTTATTATAATAGAGGTCAGAGGTAAAAAAATGAAAAAACAAGCTTTTAGTTCTGAACAATATTTGAATCTACAACGCGACCACATTTTGGAACGCATTAACCAATTTGACGGCAAGCTCTACTTGGAGTTTGGTGGCAAAATGTTAGAAGATTTCCACGCTGCTCGTGTCCTTCCTGGCTATGAACCTGACAACAAAATCAAGCTCTTGCAGGAATTGAAAGAGCAAGTCGAAGTTGTGATTGCCATTAACGCTAGCAACATCGAGCATTCCAAAGCACGTGGCGACTTGGGTATTTCTTATGACCAAGAAGTTCTTCGTTTGATTGACAAATTCAATGAATTAGGGATTTTCGTTGGCTCCGTTGTCATTACACAATACGCTGGTCAACCAGCTGCAGATGCCTTCCGAAACCAACTTGAGAAAAACGGAATTGATTCTTATCTTCATTATCCAATCAAAGGATATCCGACAGATATGGACCACATCATTTCACCTGAAGGTATGGGGAAAAATGACTACATCAAAACCAGTCGCAACTTGATCGTCGTAACTGCTCCTGGACCTGGTTCTGGAAAATTGGCAACTTGTATGTCTAATATGTACCACGACCAAATCAATGGTATCAAGTCTGGTTACGCTAAATTTGAAACCTTCCCAGTTTGGAATCTTCCCCTTCATCACCCAGTCAACTTGGCCTACGAAGCTGCCACAGCTGACCTTGACGATGTCAACATGATTGACCCCTTCCATCTCCAAACCTACGGAGAGACCACTGTCAACTACAACCGTGATATCGAGATTTTCCCAGTGCTTAAGCGCATGTTGGAACGTATTCTTGGTAAATCTCCATACGCTTCTCCGACAGACATGGGTGTCAACATGGTTGGTTTCGCTATTACAGATAATGAGGCTGCTATCGAAGCTTCTAAACAAGAAATCATTCGCCGTTACTATCAAACAGTCCTCGATTTTAAAGCCGAAAAAGTTGGCGAAGCTGCTGTTAAGAAAATCGAGTTGCTCATGAACGACCTCGGCATCACACCTGCAGACCGTAAGGTTGCTGTTGTTGCGCGTCAAAAAGCAGAAGAAACTGGCGGACCAGCCCTAGCCCTTGAATTGCCAACTGGCGAAATCGTGACTGGTAAAAACTCAGAACTCTTTGGCCCTACAGCCGCTGCTCTTATCAACGCTATCAAGAAATCAGCTGATATTGCTAAAGAAGTAAAACTCATCGAACCTGAAGTTGTCAAACCGATCCAAGGTCTTAAAATCGATCATCTCGGTAGTCGCAATCCACGCCTTCATTCAAATGAAATCCTGATTGCACTTGCTATCACAGCTACAGAAAATCCTGATGCTGCTCGTGCTATGGAAGAGCTTGGCAACCTCAAAGGAAGCGAAGCTCACTCAACCATCATCTTGACAGATGAAGACAAGAATGTCCTTCGTAAATTGGGTATCAATGTAACCTTTGACCCATACTACCAATACGACCGCTTGTATCGTAAGTAACGATTCAAACCTCTCCACCCTCGGAGAGGTTTTCTCTCTGTCTCAGGAGCCAGCTTTATGATATAATAAAAAAAGAAAACTGAAAGGATATACCATGTCAAAAGAAGTTATTGTTGAAAGTTTTGAACTTGACCACACTATTGTTAAAGCACCCTATGTTCGCTTGATTGGGGAAGAAACCGGGCCAAAGGGAGACGTTATCTCCAACTTTGATATTCGCTTGGTGCAACCAAACGAAGACTCTATCCCTACTGCTGGTCTTCACACTATCGAGCACCTCTTGGCAAAACTCATCCGTACCCGCATCGACGGCATGATTGACTGTTCACCATTTGGTTGCCGTACAGGCTTCCACATGATTATGTGGGGACATCACACTAGTGCCGAAATCGCGGCCGTTATCAAGGATTCGCTCAAGGAAATCGCTGAGACTACTACTTGGGAAGATGTTCCTGGAACAACCATCGAATCTTGTGGAAACTACAAGGACCACAGCCTCTTCTCTGCTAAAGAATGGGCTAAACTCATCCTTGAACAAGGGATTTCAGACGATGCCTTTGAGCGCCATGTGATTTAAACACAAAAGGAACCAGTTTTTTCAGCTGGTTCCTTCTTTTTTTATTCTCAAAATTCTGTCTTAGGCTTTTTCACGAATGACTAAAACGCCATCTTCCATATCTGCTTCTAGATGTTTGGCATCTAGGTGATCCAAATGGAAGTCTGTCACCTTATCACGAATTTCTTGTTCAACCACGCGACGGAGAGGTCGAACACCCATGACTTCGTCATAACCTTCTTCTGTGATATAGTCTTTAGCCGCTTGACTGACTACCAAATCAATGTCTTTCTTAGAAAGCGTCTTGTTAACTTCAACCAACATAAGGTCTACAATCTTAGAAAGATCTTCTTTGCTCAAGTGTGAGAATTCGATGACAGCATTGAAACGGTTAAGGAATTCTGGACGGAAGTAAGGTTTCAAACGATCCATCAGTTCTGGTTTATCAGCATCTTCTGTCAAGTTAGCTTCGTAACCAAAGCCTGCGTTTGAAGTTGCGATAATCACCGTATTCTTGAAGTTGACAGTGTTACCTTGACCATCTGTCAAACGACCATCATCCAAAACTTGAAGGAGAAGGGTGATGACTTGAGGGTCAGCCTTTTCAATTTCGTCGAGAAGGACGATTGAGTATGGATTGCGACGGACGCGTTCTGTCAAGGTATTGTTGTTGTCATCGTAACCAACATAACCTGCAGTTGTACCAATCAATTTAGATACGGCTGTGCGGTCGCTGTATTCTGACATGTCCAAACGGATGATAGCATCTTTCGTTCCGAACATATCAAGAGCCAATTGTTTAGCCAACTCAGTCTTACCAACACCAGTAGGACCTACAAAGAGGAAGCTACCGATTGGACGGTTACCTTCATCAAAACCAGCACGGTTACGACGGATAGCACGAGCCACTGCTTCTACTGCCTTATCTTGACCGATTACCTTATCTTGCAGACGATGAGCCATATCTTTCAAACGTTCGATATCTGATGCTCCCATTTGTGATACTGGAATTCCCGTCATTCGTTCTACAGATTCAGCCACATCGTTGACACTTGCAGTAACTTTCATATCTTCTGTATGATTTTCGATTTTCTTTTCCAATTCTGCAATACGTGTTTTATAGTTTAGAGCTGCTTCAAAATCTTCTGCCTCAACCGCTTTTTCTTGCTTGTCTTTCTCCGCTTCAATTTCACGTTCAACAGCATGTACATCTGTTACAGGATGTTGTGCTGCCAAGTGAGCTGCTGTTACATCGACAAGGTCGATGGCCTTATCTGGCAAGCTACGTTGGGGAATATACTGAACAGAATAATCTACTGCTGCTTTCAAAACTTCGTCTGGCAAGATAACATTGTGGTGTTGTTGATAAAGGTCACGAATTCCTTGAAGGATTTTAAAGGTATCTTCTGCTGAAGGAGCATTGACCTTGACTTCGTTGAAACGACGAGCAAGAGCAGCATTCTTCAAGATGGTGTTACGGTATTCGTCTTGAGTTGTCGCTCCAATAACGGTCAATTCCCCACGAGAGAGAGCTGGCTTGAGAATATCCGCGAGCCCCTTAGAACCACTGTCTCCACCAGTGCTACCAGCACCGAGAATTTGGTGAATTTCATCAAAGAAGAGGATAATATTTCCTGCTTCTTTTACTTCGTTTACTAGATTTTGCACATTTTCTTCAAAGCTACCACGGTATTGAGTACCAGCCTCGAGACCTGAGATATCAATGGAAATGATTTCCTTGTTCTTAATAGCAGCTGGAACATCTCCGTTCACAATGGCTTGTGCTAGACCTTCGACAACTGCTGTCTTACCAACACCTGCGTCTCCAACCAAAACAGGATTGTTCTTAGTACGGCGTGAGAGGATTTCAGATGTTTCTTGAATTTCCTTGTTTCGTCCGATAACAGGATCCAACTTGCCCTCACGCGCCTCTGCTGTCAAGTTTCGACCTAGTTTAGCAAGGACACCGTCTTGTTTCATACCTGAAGCCTGTTGTGGCATTTGTCCATCAGTTTCTGCATTTCCTGGTAATTGACCAGTTGCACGATAATGAGCAAATTCCTCAGGTGTCACTTCACGTCCATTAATCAAGTAGCGACGGTTTTCAGAACTGTATCCTCGCATACCACCCATCAATTGGTTAAATAAATCATCCATGTTGTTAAAATTATTAAAGTTGTTGTTCATATTCTTTACCTCTTTTTGTTTTACTTCGTTATTATTACTGATATTGACTATCTTTGACCTTTTGTTTAAAAAATTTAGACTAGCTAAATTGCTACTCTACGTACTATTTCTGGTTTTTCTTTTTCAAGCAGGAGTAGACTATCTTTACTTCTGAAGATTTCTAAATTAAACATAGACCCCACCTCTTTCTTTTTTACTTTAAATAAGCGTTCTAGTAAGGCTTTCATTTACCTTACGTTCATAATATACTACATTAGTCAGAAAAGGTCAAGAAACTTGATTTTAACTGACTAATATTTTTTTACACTCTTCAAACCACGTCATCTCTATCCGCAACCTCAAAACAGTGTTTTGAGAAACCTGCGACTAGCTTCCTAGTTTGCTCTTTGATTTTCATTGAGTATAAGTGCTCGAGTAAGGCTAGCATTTACCTTACGTTCATAATATACTACATTGGTCAGAAAAGGTCAAGAGATTTGACTTTAATTGACCAATATTTTTTTAAAAAGCAAAAACACCCTGAAACATCAGGGTGCTATTCTTACATCAAATATAAAATTGCTAGTGTCAAGAGACTTGCTAGAAACCCTACTCCCCAAAAGAAGAAGTCAACCTTCCACTCGCTCCAAGGATTTCCTTTACCAGACAATCCTCCAAGTTCAAAATGGTGATGCACAGGCGTCATACGGAAAATACGTTTGCCACCAGTCATTTTGAAATAACTGACTTGCATCATGACCGAAGTTGTTTCAAAGACATAAACAATTCCGATCATCAAGAGAGTCCATTCTTGGTGGAGAGCCATTGAGATAGCTGCCAGCATTCCACCGAGAGCTAAACTTCCCACATCCCCCATAAAGACCTTGGCAGGCTTATGGTTAAAGACGAAGAAACCGAGTAAACCACCGATCATAGCCAGAATCACCAGAAGAATATCCATCTGATCTTGCACATAAGCAATAACTCCATAAGCAGATAGACTAATTACAACGGAAATACTAGCCAGACCATCAATTCCGTCTGTCAAGTTGACTGCATTTGAAAAACCGACTAGCCAGAAAAGAGCAAAGACAATATAGAAAATCCCTAGATGCACTTGGTAGCCAAAGATTGAAAGCATATCGCCACCTCGCTCATAGAAAAGATAGAAAATGACGCCACCTAGAAGTTGAAGTGCCAATTTTTGCTTAGGATTCAGCCCCTCATTGATTTTACGAAAGACCTTGAGAAAGTCATCTAAAAATCCGACAAGTCCATAAAGGACCAAGATGAACAAAATCATTCCCACATTATTGGTCAATTGTTTTGAAAAAAGGGCAACAAGGAAACTCACCACAACTGCAGCAATGAGGAAAACAAGTCCCCCCATAGTTGGCGTGCCAGCTTTTGCCTGATGCTGTTTGACATCCTCGTGCATCTGCTGGCCTGTAATTTGCGCCTTCCTATAAAATTGGATAAAGGCCGGAATTCCTACCAAAGTTAGTAAAAATGTCACAATTCCAGCACTGATGGAAATAAACATATTAGTCTCCTAAAGTTAATGTAATTTTTTTAATGTCCTTGATAGCTGTGTTAGCACGAACATCCTGCTTCTGCACAGTAGAGCCTGAACCTTCAAATTCAAGTTCTATATTTAACCACTTAGAAAAAGCTTCTGCGGTTGTTTTTGTCCAACCATACATATCTGGAATTTCTTCTACCTTATCCGATAAAAGAAGAACTTGTTGGTTTGGTGCGAGATTTTTCCCTTCCTCAATAGAGGCATTTTTTATCTTCGTACCTGCACCAACAACAATTGGTTGCACAATATTGCGACGTAGTTCTTCTGCTAAATCTCCAGGAGATATGTCCTTGATACTAGGCATAGCATAAGAAGTCTGACTACTTATTTGATCTAAGGCTTTAGCTGTTGATTGAAGATTAAGAGAATCTTTCATGGCCACTGCCCTTTCCAAGATAGGATTAGCAAATTCTCCCAACTGGATCCCTGAATAATGCTCAGGTTGTTGAACTGTTACATACAAGATAAAATCAGGATTTTCAGCTGGATTCATCGATACTGCCGAAAAAATATGATTGGTAGAACCAATCAAATATCCACCATTTTTCTCATCAGCAATCTGGGCTGTACCGGACTTGAGAGCTACATTTTGACCAGGCACAGTTACAGTTGGCTTGCCTGTACTGTGGTTATGCATAGTTCCATAAACAGGATCAGTTCCTACTAACACCATATGAGTTCGAGTTAAACTTGCCGCATCTTTAGAAACAGGATTCCCCACAACTTCTTTTTGAGACTTACGAACAGATTGATTATTAGAATCATAAATTGCACTAATAAATTTAGGCTCTAACATAATTCCATCATTAGCAATCGCTGTAAAAGCACGTAACATTTGGGTTTGGGTCACTGAAACCCCTTGTCCAAATGAGCTCTGAGCAATATTTACGATATTGTCAGCCGGAAGTTGACCTGCATATTCATCCGTCAAGCCAAAACGAGTCGGAACACCAAATTTAAAGCGACTTAGATAATCCAGCCAGGTAGCATCTCCCATCTTTTGCTCCAGAAGCGTCATCCCAACGTTACTTGAGTGCGCAAACCCTTGAGAAAAGGTCATCATTCCTCCGCCAGTTAATCCTTCATTGACGTCCCAATCTCGGATAGTAGTATCTGCCACTTTTAACTCACTACTGTTGAAAACTTCTCCTCCTGGGAAAGTGTTATTGTCAATAGCAGCAGCTAGTGTCATGACCTTCATAGTTGACCCTGGCTCATAGTTGCTTTGATAGAGGATATCACGCCAAACAAAGTCCTTGGTCAACCCTTCCTTAGTATCGGCATCAAAGGTCGGCCGTTGCGTTGTTGCAAGAATTTCCCCTGTTTTGGCACTGACCAAGGTTGCTGTCATATACTTGCCTTTTACTTTTTCTTGAAAGGCATTCATCTGGGTCTCCATGAAGGACTGAAGGGTGCTGGAAATAGTTGTATAAACATCCTTGCCATCTACCGTTTGCTGGGAAACTTGTTCTGTTCCAGGGACAATATTACCCAGACGATCTTTTTCATAGGTAATAATACCGTCTTTCCCTGCAAGAATACTGTTCAAGGAACTCTCCATCCCAGAAGTTCCCAGCAAACTCTTGCTCCCATCTTCATTTTCATGGAGTTGAGCTAAACCAATAAAACTAGAAGCGAATTGTCCATTTGGATAGCTTCTGTTAGGGCTAGTTGTAAAGTCAATTCCTTCAACACTAGCGTCTTTCAAATCCTTTTTAATAGCCATCATATTGGCATAGGTAATCCCATTTCCTTTGGCACCAAAAGAAACTTGAGTCAGATTCGGTTGAGACAATTGTTCTTTAACATAAGCCTCGTCCATATCCAGATACTTATGGAAAACCTCTGCTACCTTATTAAACTGGGCATCTTCTACATAAAGAATTTTACCAGTTGCTGATTTGTATTTTTTATCAATAACAGCATAGACATTATAGGAGGTTGCGTCCTCAGCAATCGGGACTCCATTTCGGTCATAAATAGTCCCACGTTTGGCAGGGACTGTACGGGTTATTTGGTGAACTTTCTTGGCCTCTTTGACTAGATCCGTTCCAAATTTACTACCACTCCCGATAATAACAGCAAAATTAACCAAAAAGACAGCGAAAAGTACGACAGCTAACAAGCTGATGTACTTCCCTACTATTTTACGGTTTTCTGCTGGAGATTTACGGTTTCTAATCGCAAATCGGGTTATTCTTTTTGTCCACTTCATATCTTACTCCGCTGATCGAATATTCTCGTTATTCAATTTTAAGTCCTTAGAATTTGCGATTTCTTTCAAGCGTTCTGCCCTCAACAATTCATTTACCTCTTGTTTGGCATCATCTAATTCTGTCTTTTTCTCCTCTATCTGCGCATTGATTTTTGTCAGATCATTTTGTACTTGTAGGAGTCGAGTCTGCATAAAGATAATACTAAGCGCCAAAACAAGAGCTGTAAACGCAATGGAAAGATAAAAAGCCTTCTCCACACGGGAGAATTTTTTTATACGACTCTGCAAGAATTGACTGGTTGTTTCTTTTTTATCTACCATTTTTCCCCTCTTACTTGTGAATTTTTCTGGCCACGCGCAACTTAGCTGAGTGCGAGCGGTTATTGGCTTCTAATTCTTCTGCACTTGGCAAGATTGGCTTACGGGATACCAATTCCATCTTGGGCTTGAGATCATCTGGGATGAAGGGCAAACCTTTGGGAACTTCAACCGTTGAAGCTTCCTTGAACAATTGCTTGGTCAAGCGGTCTTCCAAGGAATGAAAGGTAATCACTGAAATCCTACCATCCAGAACCAACATATCCATAGCCTGCTGGATGGACTCATCTGCTGCTCCCAGTTCATCATTGACTTCAATTCGAATAGCCTGGAAAATCTGCTTGGCAGGATGCCCCTTCTTCTTGAGTTCCTTAGCAGGCTTAGCCGACTTGATAATCTCTGCTAACTCAGTCGTTGTCTCAATTGGCTTGACTTCACGCGCTTGTTCAATCTTACGCGCGATCTGTTTAGAGAATTTATCCTCGCCATACTTGAAGAAAATACGAACCAAGTCATGATAGTCATAGTGATTCACCACTTCATAGGCTGTCAGACTAGCATCCTGATTCATGCGCATATCCAGTGGCGCGTCCTTTTTATAAGAAAAACCACGCTCACGCTGGTCCAGCTGAGGACTAGACACTCCCAAGTCATAACAAATTCCATCAATTTCCTGAACACCAGCTTCGCGCAAACGTGCCTGTAAATGACGGAAGTTATCCTTGATAAAGGTCACCATTCCCTTCTCAATGTAAGGTGCCAAGCGTTTTTGAGCATTGTCAATGGCATTCTGGTCCTGGTCAAAAGCATAGAGATGGCCTTTTTCACTTAATTTACTTAATAAATATTCGCTATGGCCCGCTCCACCTAAAGTCGCATCAACGTATATACCATCAGGCTTTACGTCGAGCATATCAATCGTTTCGTGGAGTAAGACCGTTACATGATGAAATTCTTTTGTCATATCTTATCTATTTTACCACAAATCCGACCAGCTTGCACTTGTCAGACAAATAGGTCAAAAAAAGTAAAATTTCTTTAAGAAATATGTCAAATATGCTTGACATTCACTCCATAGAAGAATATAATATAGTCAAATATATACGACATAAAGCAGAAAGGAGTCCAGATGAATCGTGTGAAAGAATTTCGCAAGGAACTAGGCATTTCTCAGCTCGAGCTAGCCAAGGATATCGGTGTCTCGAGACAGACCATCAATATGATTGAAAACGACAAGTACAATCCAACCCTGGAACTCTGTCTCAATCTCGCTCGTAGCCTCCAAACTGACCTCAACAGTCTCTTTTGGGAGGATAATTTTTAAAAAAGGAGCAAACTCATGAAAAAAGAAACCTTCACTGAAAAACTCATCAAACGCACATACGGTATTTCTGATCCACTTGACGAATACAAACGACGCGAGGCTGATCGTATCGGCAATCAAGTCTTTATCTTCCTCTTTTATCTGATGATTTTCGGCAATCTTATTCCACTCCTTCTGGCCTATAAATATCCTCAACTAGTGGCTCTAGTCTATCCTCCTCTAATTTTAGTGATTGCCCTCATCGTTGCTGGATATCTCACCTACCAAATGCAAAAAACAGGGATTACAACTATTGAACCAGATATGCTAAGTAAGAAAGAAAGTAAGCAACTACATTACCCAGGTCTGAAAGCTGGAATAGTCTATGGATTAATGAGTTTTTTTACAACCCCTCTTCTCCATATACTGCTAGGTGAGAGTCAGGACTATCTTCAGTCACTTCTTGCTTTTAAAAATATTTTTTCAAGCACCCTCCAGTCTGTCTTTTTCGGAGTGGTTATACAGATTCTCATCTCCCGTCGCATTGCAAAAGCCAAGAAAGATCAGGATAATGATTAGGAGGAAACTCATGAAAAAAGAAAAGAAACAGTTACGTCATCATGGTCTGAAAGCAGGTTCGATTTATGGAACAGTGATATTTTTTATAATTCCACTCATTGATACCCTAACAAGTGAAAATCCAAATTTTATCACTTCTCTTCTAAATACAAAACATATTTTTAAAACTATACTGGGAGCTTTCTTTTTCGGAGTGATGATACATATTGTCGACTCACTTCGTATTGCAAGAGCTAAAAAAGACCAGGATTAGGAGGTACCTATGAAATCACTAGTAACTTTACTTACCTATCATCTTTTGTTTGCTTCACTGCTCATCTTCATCATCGTTTCAGGGAACTTGCCAATCTACGATATAGTCCTCCTTCCAGTCTTTGTCCCAGCACTCAACAAAGGATTGACTTATCTAAAGATCGACTCCCAAAAAACGCGCATACTCAACTTAGCACTGTGCTTTATGATTCTATCTTTACCACAACTAATGGTCATCTCAAGCAATTGGAAATATTATTTACTGCTCACTATCGCTATCCTTTCTTCTATCACTTATCTTTATTATCTCTATCAATTCGTTAAAGAAGTCAATCAAAAACCGCTCATTTAGGAGGTTACTAGCATGAAAAAAGAAGATTTAACCACTCGCCTACTTCGAAATCTCTTTCACATTCAAGGCCCTTTTGATGAATGTCGACAAGAGATTGTCTACAAGGCTTGTGCCCGCTCCATGGTTCAAATCGTTTATTCTTCCTTCTTCCTCTTCTTGTTTTATCTGTTATTTGGTCGCTTCATAGAGGCCGTTCGCTATGCCATGCCCTATGTTTACTCTGGACTCATTTTTTTCATTACTTTAAAAACTCAGAAAGCCGTCAAAGAACTCCATCTAGAAAAAGATGACAAGTCAGAAATCATCCTCAAAACCTACAGCAAAGGCCAAATCAAATTTCGAAGTTGGATTGTGTTTATCGGTATTCAGATTGGTCTCTTTACCTTACTCATCTTTCATAAAGTCTTCGTTCAGCAGATGTCCCTTCCAGATTTTGTGAAGTTGCTCATGCAATTTGATAAAAGTGGTCCTTTCCTGATGTATGGCCTAATTATCGGTAGCATTTTTGGAACTCTGACCTACGGATTTCTATCATTACAGGAGGAGAAAACTCCTAAAAATACCAAACAGAAGGAGACAAGCAATCAATGACTTCACTATACGATTTTTCAGTCTTGAACCAAGACAATCAAGAAACTCCACTAGATGCCTATCGTGGGAAAGTTCTCTTGGTTGTCAACACTGCTACCGGATGTGGTTTAACGCCCCAGTACCAAGGACTTCAAGAACTCTATGATCGCTATCAAGAACAAGGTTTTGAGATTTTAGACTTCCCTTGCAATCAGTTTATGGGACAAGCACCCGGTAGCGCAGAGGAAATCAATAGTTTCTGTAGCCTACACTATCAAACCACCTTCCCACGTTTTGCCAAGATCAAGGTCAACGGCAAGGAAACAGATCCCCTCTATGTCTGGTTAAAAGACCAGAAATCTGGCCCACTAGGAAAACGAATCGAATGGAATTTCGCTAAGTTTCTAATCGGTCGTGATGGACAGGTCGTTGAACGCTTCTCTTCAAAAACAGACCCAAAACAGATTGAAGAGGCCATACAAAAACTACTATAATAATTCACAATCTCACTATGATTAGGTCTCTTTTAGCCTAATGAATAGTGAGATTTTTAATTGGCTTTGACTTAAAAAAAACTCCATATAGTGAAGCATGCAGTATTGTAAACTATAATTGATAAAACTGCTAGTCAAAAAAATCTATTTCATATAGCTGTTTCTAATACACCACCCTCATCTAACAGTTTTTAAGCTCAATCAATGTAGGGTGCTAGTTTTCAATCACATTCGGACTTAAAACCTAATAAATACTCTTAAAACTAAATGATGTTCAAAAGCCCCCTCATAATTATCATATTTTTTTAGATACACCTTTGCCTACACTTTACTTTTATCAGCTATCAAAACCTAAACATATAATAGCACGGTTGACCTCTCTCTATATATGTGCTAGAATTATTGATATATATTCAATGAAAGGCTTTACACCAAATGTTCTCATTCATGCCGGCAGCACGAGCAAAAAATGTTTTTGATATCCCTTATCAAAGCTTATATCAAATTGGTTTTAAAGGTTTAATTTTTGATATCGATCAGACTCTTGTGATGCATGGTGCTCCTGCCACAGAACAAGTTATTGAACTATTTCAAAATCTCAAAGTCCTTGGTTTCCAAATTTTTCTTTTATCAAATAATGACGAGGAAAGAATAACAGAATTTAATAAACATCTATCCGTTCCTTTTATTCCTCTTGCAGAGAAACCAAATCCTAAGAATTTTCAAAAAGCTCTCGATATGATGCAACTAGAATCTTTTGAAACTGTGATGATTGGAGATCAACTTTTCACAGACATTCTGGGAGCTAGTCGAGCAAATATTCCCACTATACTGGTTGATTTTTTATATGATCCTAAAGAAGGCGGAATTGGGAAAAAACGATGGGTTGAAAAACTAATACTATGTACTTACCCATTTTTCAGACAAAAAAATAAGCATTTAGATGTGATAAAGAAGGAGAAACAGCATGGTTTTTTGGAATAAGGATCTATTATTTTGTGAAATTAGTCCTACCACATATAAAATCTCTTTAAAAAAAGAAAATCTCAAACGACATATCCAAAATTTTAAAGAAGGAAAGAAATTCTCAAAAGTTCGTCAAGAAAAACTCCTACCCAACGTGGTTTCATCATACTCTACTCAGCTGATCAAACGCGGTCCTGGTATTGATATTAATCTCCAGAAAGGCAAAGCAACTAACATTCATATTGCAGCCCAATCTTTAAACCATATTATGATTTACCCTGGAGAAGAATTCTCTTTTTGGAGTTTAGTTGGAAATACAACAAAAAGAAAAGGGTACTTAGAAGGACGAGTCATTATTAACGGCAAAGTGGAACCCGGTATCGGAGGCGGACTCTGCAACCTAGCTAATCTACTCCATCTTTTAATTGTTCATAGTCCCATGGAAATCACGGAATTTCATGCACATTCAGATGCACTAGATCCGGATAAAGGAAAGCGAAAACCATTTGCAAACGGAACATCTGTTCAATACAATCATCAAGATTACCGTTTTAAAAATTCAACTAGCCAAATCATTCAATTACGAACATGGGTTGAGAATGAAATACTCTTCGGAGAATTACGAAGTGAAGCCCAGTTCCCATTCATTTATCAAATTGTCGAAGAAAATCATCATTTCAAAAAAGAGGGGGAACATTATTATCGTCACTCCATGATTTATCGTGAAAAGCTTGATAGAATAACTGAACAAACATTAGAAAAAGAACTTGTTTTGAAAAATCATTCAAAAGTCATGTATGATCCCAATCTCATACCTACAGAAATGATTAAACAATAATCTAAATCTTCCGATATCATGAAAAAATGACTTAAATTCAAGGTAAAAGGAACTATTATGAACAACACACCTAAATTAATCGTTATGCTGACGCACAATGATCACACAGTTGAAAATGCTAGTGAAATTTTCGAATCATGTAAACACTCTAACGCTGAGTATTGGGGTTTTAAAGAAAAACCACTTCCTATTTCTGAAATGAAATCTTTATTCTCAAAAATGAAATCTTGTGGTAAGACTACTTTTCTTGAAGTTGTTGAATATGACGAAGAAAGTGGACTCCAAGGTGCACGAATAGCTAAAGAATGTGGGTGCGATATTTTAATGGGGACTATCTTCTTTGATTCAATAAACCAATTTTGTAAAGAAAACAACATAAAGTATATGCCATTTGTTGGACAAATTACGGATCGTCCATCTATCCTAGAAGGTTCTATCGAGCATATGATTTCTCAAGCAAAAGAATATCTAGCAAAAGGAGTTTATGGATTTGACCTGCTAGGTTATCGTTATACAGGGGACCCTATTGAGCTAAATAATACTTTTGTTCAAGCTGTCCAAGCACCCGTTTGTTTGGCTGGAAGTATTAATAGCTATGAACGTTTGGATGAAGTCATTGAAGCAAATCCGTGGGCTTTTACAATCGGAAGTGCATTTTTTGAAGAAAAATTTGGTACAGAAATTCATGAACAAATTAATAATGTTTGTAATTACTTAGAAAAATAAGCTTTATAGCATAAAAAGAAGACAAGCCTGGTAAAAAACTCAATTTCAAGAGAAAATGAAGTAAATCTTTCCAACAATCATGATCACCCGTCAAACGGGTGGTTTGTCCTAGGGCTATAATCCCAAATTACCAGCCAGCGCCTAAAGACGCTGGCTTTCACGTTGTTCAAGCCTTATTGCTCTTGACTCGTCACTTGCCTCTCAAAGAGGCTTTAGTATTACTTACCACTATCCCTAAAGGGATCCTCATATTCTTTTACACTTAATTTATCTAGTGCTATATCATGCTTTACTCGTTCTCAAATTTTCATACTCGTGAAGAAATCATCCACTGGATAATTTCTTTAATCTTGAATATATTTCTTAATTGTAGCTTCATTGAGTCCCACCGTACTCATATAATAACCTTCCGCCCAGAAATGCCGATTCCCAAACTTGTACTTGAGATTGGCGTGTTTATCAAACATCATGAGTGCACTTTTTCCTTTTAAATAACCCATGAAACTAGAAACACTTGTCCTTGGTGGAATACTTACTAACATGTGTACATGGTCTGGCATTAAGTGACCCTCGATAATTTCAACTCCTTTATAACTACACAAGCGATGAAATATTTCGCCTAAACTACTTCGATATTGATTATAGATAACTTTTCGTCTATACTTAGGGGTGAACACAATGTGATAGAACAGTGCCACTTTGTGTGCGATAAACTATGAGCCTTTTGTGCCATATTTTCCTCCTTTCGCTTTACAATTGGCTTGAACACCTTTATTGTATCGCGTTGGAAGTTTTTGAGTATAACCTTTGACGCGCACCCGCATAGCGGGTGATTTTTTTGTCTCGCACCTAACGGAGCGAGACTGACTAATAGTCGCATAATAAAAAGTAGACAGGTGTCTATTAGAAAAATCAGAAACATCATGAATTTTATACTCAATGAAAATCAAAATGCAAACTAGGAAGCTAGTCGCAGCTTGCTCAAAGCACTGTTTTGAGGCTGTAGATAGAACTGACGAAGTCAGCTCAAAACATGGTTTTGAGGTTGTAGATGAAGCTGACATGGTTTGAAGAGATTTTCGAAGAGCATTAATCAAACTAAAAGGACTCAGCCCTGTACAATACAGAACTAAATCCCATGAATAAATAATTGATTTAACTTTTAGAATCCCTACAGAAATTCCAGTTTTTCTCTATTTGATACCAGACATTAGTTTTTCAATACGCGGAACGTAGAAGAGTAAGATAATACTGAATACAATCGTAATTCCTCCAACAATTCCATAGTAAGCAACTTCGGTCTCGCTTGTATAAAATTTTACAATTTGAGCATTGATAGCTTGGGCAGCAGCATTACTCAAGAACCAGATAGACATCATTTGTGCTTGGAAGGATTTTGGTGCTAGCTTATTAGTGACTGATAAACCAATCGGCGAAATCAACATTTCACCCACAATTACAATAGCCCAACTCATAATCAACCAGAAAGGACTGACCTTAACATCTGTCCCAAAGAGCATCCCTGGTAACATCATCCACAAGAAGGATAAACCTGCCGCAAATAAACCATAAGCAAATTTCTTAGAAGAGGATGGTTGCTTTTTACCCATTTTCCCCCACAACCACGCAAAAATCGGCACATAAATCATAATGAAAAGGGGATTAATACTTTGGAAAAAGCTAGATGGGAAATGAATCTGATTCCCAAATACATTAAAGTAAAGTCGAGTTTGATCATCCGCAAATAGAGCGAGAACAACAGAACCCTGCTCCTCAATAGACCAGAAGAGTACTCCAGCGATAAATAGAGGAATGTAGGCAAATACTCGGGATCTCTCAGTGGCAGTTATTTTCTGACTAGATAAAATCTTGAAGAAATAGTAGATTGGAATAATTACAGCAATCACTGTAAAGATATTAACAATCATATCCACGTTAAACTGGTGAGTAAAGACTAAGCCTATAATCACCAGAATAACCATGACAAGTGTAATCAGCAAGCGTTTAATCAAGGTCTGCCGGTCCTTCTGTGAAAGTGGATCAGTAGGGTAAAGACTTGATTCAGGCAGGTATTTCTTCCCATCTAAAACATACTTCACCAGACCAAAGAACATCCCAACGGCAGCTAATGAGAAACCTAGATGGAAATTGACTTCCTGACCTAGATAACCTACTAAATAAGGGGCAACGAAGGCACCTAAGTTAATACCAAAGACAAAGATACTAAAACCTGCATCCCGTCTATCATCCTCTTTCTCATAAATTCCCCCAACCATATCTGAGATATTGGGTTTTAAAAATCCAGTTCCAAAGATAATCAAGGCAATAGAAAGATAGAGAGCCACTTGTCCAAAAGGTGTTGCCAAAGCAATATGCCCTAGCATAATCAAAATCCCACCGTAAAAGACAGTCTTACGACTTCCTAAAATACGGTCACTGACAAAACCACCGACAACCGAGGACAAAAATACCAGCGAGCCATAAATCGCCATAACCGATGCAGCCGTGGTCTTATCCATCCCCAACCCACCATCTTGCACACTATAGTACATATAGTAAAGTAGGATAGCTCGCATCCCATAGTAAGAAAAGCGTTCCCACATTTCTGTAAAGAAGAGGGTGGACAAGCCCATAGGATGTCCAAAAAATGTTTTCTGTTTTTCCATATATATTCTCCTTTAACGATATAATAATTCATTTTACAGAATTTTCAAATAAATGTCAAACAAATTATGTTTGTTTTAGAAAATTTTCTGAAAAATCTATTTAGGTCAGTTTACGCTTTATCTTCAATTAAAAAATATCAAACTTATCTATAAAATTATTAATGTGTAAAACTAAAATTATATTATCAAACAATCGACATTCCATTCTTAAACACATTCAAAAGAAAAAGAAGGAGAACTATTGATTTTTAGACAAAAAAAAAGACATCCAAGAGAAAATTCTTGAATGTCTGTAAACGTTGATATAATCGTATTGATTAACGTTTTGAGAATTGTGATGCTTTACGAGCTTTCTTAAGACCTGGTTGGGGCACCACTTATTTCATCTAATTTCAAAGTGCTTTAAAATCAACGTTTTCATAAGTTTTCAAAAAATAAAATTTCAACTAATTTCAATCAGTTTCATCAAAATAAGGTAAACTTCCATCAAAAATAAGCGAAAATCGAACCAGAATATCAAAAGTTTCCCTTATATAAAATTTTTACATATCAGAACAACACCATAGAAAAGAGAGCATAGCGCTCTCTTTCTTTTTATCTATTATATTTTCGTTTTCCAGCTAAAGCAAGTAGTCCAACACTTGCTCCAAGCAATGCTAAAAGTCCTGAATCCTTTGTTCCTGTATTTGGAAGTTGCTTCTTAGATTCTACTTTTGCATTGGTAGCTTGTGCAGGCGCTTGATATGTTTTATCGTCTTTAGTTCCTACGGTTACTTTTTCTGCTTTGTAATCCACCACATTCCCTTTACCATCTACAACTGGAACTGGTTTATACCCCAAGTGCTCAAGCTCTTTACGTTTGGCATCTGCAAGAGCGACCAAGCGTTTTGTTTCGGCTTCTTCAAACTTCACTTTGGCAGTTTCGTAAGCAAACTTAGCTCGGTCTGCTGCAAGGCTCTTAACTTCATAGTCTACTTTAGCTTCGTTTTGTGCTTTGTAGGCATCTTTAAGCTCTGATTCTGCATGTTCAAGTTCTGCTTTTACTTCATTCAAGCGAGCTTTGGCACCTTTAAGGTCTGCAAGTTCTTTCTCAGCTTGTTTAACCGTATCTTGAGCGTCTTTGAGAGCGTTCTTAGCAGTAGATACCGCTTGGGCTTTATTTGAAGCGAGAGCTTCAAGGTTTGCCATCTTATCTTCTTCTGCTTTAAGTGCGTCTTGTGCAGTTTGAAGAGCTTTCTCAGCGTCTTTAAGAGTAACTTGTGCTTGTTTAAGAGTTTCCTCTTTTGTAGCTTTTGAAGCAGTCAAGTTATTGACAAGAGCATTAGCATTAGCAAGTGTCACAACTGCCTTATCATGACGAGCTTTGGCTTCATCAAACATTTTTTGTGCGTTGACGAGTGGGTTTTCTCCATTGTTCAAGGCAGACAAGTGAGCTTGAGCGTTTTGAAGAGCAGTTTGGGCATCTGATACCGCTTTGCTTGTTGCTTCAAGTTTGGCTTGAGCGTCTTTACGAGCAGTCATAGCATCAGCTAAAGTTTGACGAGCTTTGGCGATTTCTTGCTCTTTGTTTGTGTCGCTAAGAGGGTTCACAATAGGAGTTTTATCCCATTTTGAGCCGTCTACGTTAGTGGTACGGATGCTTGTGAGGAAGTGAGTTGTATAAAACTCGTCTGTTTTACTTTGCGCTACACCACCGAAGTACACTGTTTCATTAGCGTAGTCGAATTGGAGGATACCCTGTGTGTGGAGGTAGTCGTTCTTGTGAGAAACAAGTTCAATGAGGTCATCGTACAATTTCTCTTTCATTTCTCCAAGAGTTTTACGGAACACACCATCTGCATCATCAAAATTATGGTAAACATAAGTTGTAAGTGCGTTTTCGTAAGGTTGCAAACCTTTTTCAGCGTACTCTTTAATAGTTTCTTCTGTGTAGGTACTATTCAAACCATACTCTTTAGCAACTTTGTAAATACCTTTAGCGTAGTGACCTGCGCCACCTTTAGCACGGTATTCATCTTTCATTGCTTTAGAGAAGTTTGCTTTTACATACTCTTTAGCGATTTTATTTGCGAACTCAAGGCTTGATTTTGAAAGAACCACATCTGGTAAACCAAGTTGACGGCGCATTTGGTTGATGAGGTCTGCTACGAAATAATTAAGTTCATCTGTGACTTCTTTAGGTAAGTTATTGATGTCGTAGCGAGTTTCATCTGCTTGGTCTTTGGCTGATGGTGTGTACTTGTTGAGGGTGCGGTTTTGGAGTTGAGAATTTACGATACGGTCGTAAAGTTCATCTGACTTAGAGTCAAGATATTCCTCAGACAACTTATCCCCATTAGTACGGATTTCATGTTTAAAAGCAATTTTCTCTTTCACAGCCTTGATGAAGTCTGGGGCAAGAGTGATGGTTGCTTTAGTATCTTTTTGAAGTGCGTTGAGCATAGATACCGCTTGGTTATAAGTGGTATTTGCTTGATCTGCATTTGTTTTGGCAGTTTCTTTTTCTTGAGATTTTGCTTCAAGGGTTGCTTGAGCAGATTTAACCGTTTGTTCTGCTTGTTTGACTTGTGTAGCATGGTCTTGATTTTGTGCTTTAGCACTATCAAGAGCCTTTTGAGCATCTGCTTGAGCTTGTTTGCTTGTAGCTTCTTCTTTGATAGCTTCGTCTTGTTTAGCTTTAGCGTCAGCAAGACCTTCGCCATTGAGAGCCTTTTGTGCGTTTTCTACTTCTGTTTTAGCAGTTGCGACAGTAGTTTTAGCTTGAGTCACTTCTGCTTGTTTTGTGCCGATGGTCTTACCTTGCACTGCAACATTACGGTCAGCATCATCTTTTTCAGTTTGCGCAGAGGATACCGCTTGTTCTTTGGTAGGAACGCTTGCTTTTGCAGTTTCCACTTTCTTCTCAGCATCTTGAATAGCTTCAGGTGTCGCTTTGTCAGCAACTTTTTGTGCATCTGCTTGAGCTTGTTTCAAGTCTGCTACTTTCTTTTCTGCCTTATCAGATGCTTCATTTGCTTGATCCAAGACTTCTTTTGCTTTGTCGGATGCTTCTTGGGTTTGTTTAGCAGTAGCACCAAGTTCAGCAACGTCTTCCTTAGTAGGAGTTTTCACTTCTACTTTCTTAGGCGCTTCTTTCTCTACCAATGCAGGCTCAGTTTTAGCAGTTGTAGGCAATGGAACCTCCACTGTATCTGCGTGAGCAGTTCCGATTGTGCCGACAAGACCAGTTGCGATGGCAGAAATAACTGCACCCGTAGACAATTTTTTAGCAGTACTATGACTATTTTTCGTAGTTTTTGACATTTATAAACTCCTTTTGTACAATGCCCTATGCATTTTATTAAACTATAGTACCATTTTACCATACTTTTCTCGTTTTTGGATAGTTTATTATACTTATTTTTAGAGAAAACAGATAGTAAAATGGTATATAGTATGGAATATAATAAATTACAAAAGCATATAGCATTTCGAATACGTGAATGTAGAAAAGAACAAGGATTAAGTCAGGAAAAATTATCTGAAATCGCTGGGCTAGGTGTTAAAGCGATTCAAAACATAGAAAACATGAAGTATGATTTCAAGATAAAGACACTTGAATCGGTAATAAAAGCCCTAAATATAACAGTAGAAGAGTTCTTTAATCTACAATCATATGAATCAGATCGAGAAGACTCTCCTGAAATACTTTTTGAAAATTTAACAAAGTTACCCAAAGAAAAACAAGGAAAAATTATATCTTCATTTAATGACATTGTAAAAAATATCAAATAAACCCAGCCAAAATAAATTTTGGTTGGGTTTTGTTTTACAGTCTTGCCTATTTTAACAAATTTCTTCAAAAAATCATTAAAAGTTTTCTACGAATTCCTCTAACTTAATTGCTTTATCATATTCCGATTTAGCTAACCTCTCTAGCTCTGATACCATTCTTTTCACCAATTCGTATCTTTCTATATGATATTCCTTTTTTCCTCCCTCATCAATCCGTAAATTATTTAATGTAGCATAAAGCAGTTCAGTAAGATTCAATTCGGCCAATGATTTAAGTATCTCTTGACCAATTCCAGATAAGTATAATTGCCTACCTTTAAGAAATCTATCTGAAAGTGTATTACGACTCACAATCGACCAAATTTCTTCCAAAACATCATCATCAAATTTTTCAATAATATGTTTAGGTATATCAATGCCATATTTTTTTTGATGAATATTCGGAATGTCTAATTCTGAAAAATGAGGCTCTACTACATCAAACATAGGATAATCACCCAAGGACATTGAATAGGAACCATCCTCGTTTTTGATTACATCCTCGTTTTTGATTACATCATCTATATAATCATAGCGACTAATCCCTATATACTTAATAAGTCGCAAATAACGTTTATATGCTGGTTTTGAAATTAGTAGTTTTCCAGCATGTTCCCCTCTTTTTACTTGAAGATATCTCATCAAGAATTCTTCTTTACTTAATCGCTCCTTTTTCTGTTGACTACGTAATATTAATGGGTAATATTTTAAAACAAATTCTCTTTTACTTACATCACTCAAGTTTTTAAACTCATGTAGCATCCTTAACTCCTTTGTAATTATTTGGGGTTCAAAAAATTATATCACGATGAACCTAGAAGCGCAATAAAAAGCATTGCAAAGGGGTCAAAAATGTTGTACCATGTTTTTGTTAACACAAGAGCTCTTTTACTCGTCAGCGTTCTAGAAAGTCTGACCACGCACTTTTTGTCAGAAAGGATAAACTATGGCAAAAACAACTAAATCAACATTAGGAAACTACGATAGCGCAAGAGCATTCTTAGATTCTTTATCAACTTCTGTTGATATTCCATCAGCTATTAAAGTCGTTGATACAAAAAATGGCATCATAAACGAAGGTCAAGAAAATCAACGACCTTGGGCATCTCTAACATGCGTAGATAAAAAACTCTACGATCAGTTCGCTAGTATTGCTCAAGAAGCTTACTGTCCAACTTTCAAAGTCAAGTTGAAAAACTATCAAAACGAGAATTTAGATAGTTTAATCAACGTTGACATCGTAGTTAACAAGTATGACTTGTCATTTGTACTTGATAAACTCAAACAACCAGTCGGCCTGGCTCTAGTTACTGAGCTTGGTGACATTTCATTGAAATAAGTGATAAGCATAGTGAGTTATCATCTACATCATTTAGATGATAACTACTCACTATGTATGAGGTAAACATATGTTATTTAAATTATTCTTCTATCTTATTCTTACGTTGCTTATCTGGCAAGGTTTGAATGTTACGTACATTTATCTAAAAAGACAGTTTCTTCTACTATCAAATGAGGTTATTGACAACAACGGATCTATATGGGAACAATGTCTCTTATTATCGGGAAATCAAGTTGGTATTTTAAAAAATTTGATTCAAGAGTTAATTTATTGGCAACTAAACAAGACAATTGATAAGCAATTACAAGCTCTAAAAGATACTGTCTTACAAAACGTAGTTAATCATCTCAATCAAAACTTATACCAAGATTTACAGTTAAAAACTATACACCCTGCCACCACTGATGGTGTAGAGGTTTGGGTTTATCTAGCAAACAACTTAAACGATGATGAACAATTATCATTAGAGAACTACTTTACAGGCGTTCTTTCTAAATACACTAGAGAGTTTGCATTAGATGTACTAACTGTTGAACTGGTATCAGGAGCTGGTTGGGTTGCTAAATTCGATGTCAAAACGATTGAAGAGGCTACATACAATCGAATGACAAGACAGACGAAATTCAGTTACGAGGAGGATTTTTAGTATGATCAAAAACGTTTTTGACGTCAACGTCAGGGGGCATCCTTCCCCTGTAACCATTGACATAAACCGATTTTTCGCTTGGATAATCGCAGGCCCGTCGGGTTCAGGAAAATCCACTTTTTTGAGGAGAATTCTAGGCCTTATTTCATTTTATGATACAGATGCTGAAGCTTACTTTTTGGATTTTAAAGCAGATGAAGAAATGTTTCCAATGATTGGCGACCATGTCGCAAGGGGCTTTTACTGTCTAGAACTTTTCGAAACAGTCTGCCAACGTTTTGAAGCTAGACTTAATAAACAAGAAGAAAACTCTCATAATCTTTACTTGATTTTCGATGAGTGGCAGGCTTTCCTTGCTTATCTAGAACAAACAGATAAAAAGAAACATAAAGATGTTTTATCGAAAATGTTGATGATGAATAGCATGGGTAGAAGTCTAGGTTTGCGAATCGTTTTATCTAGTCAACGTTTCTTGATGTCTGATTTACCAGGTAGGTATAACTTCAACTGTATAATTTCATTATCTACTAGTTTTCTCATGTCTACGAATAATAGGCAACTCCTTTTTCCAGACCTGGAAAAAGATGAAGTTGTGGTAAAACCGCGAGGATATGGCTATTTCCAACTTGAGGGAGAATCTGTCAAGATGTTTCGTACTATTCCAGTAAGAGACGGGGAACGGTTAAATCAACGGATGCAAGAGCTATTTTCAAGATATAGCTAGCGCTTTTTCTGCTACACTTGTTAGGTACGACAGTAAGCTTATTTTGAAGTTTCATCATCGGTTTAGTGTCGGCACGACATTGCTAGCAGAAAAATGCCTGCTTGCAAGGGCTAGAGGGTGGAGATTTTTCAAGCGTAACGATGCCGAAGGCAAGGAGTGAAGCGAAGAAAAATACTACCCGTCCCTTGTTAGCTGGCAAGCGTTCTCGGGTCGATGATTTATCATCGGGCAGGAGAGGCTGGGGTTTGGGGTGAAACCCCAAGAATTACTACAATTTAATTTTTAATTATTCTACGCACGTGTTAGACTGGGCTTGTCAATAGTCTAACACTAAAATAATTAAAAAAATAATTAGAAATGGATATTTAATTATTATGACAAATAATACAAATAAAAAAGAAGCTATTTTAACATCAGTGCTATTAACGCAACAATTCTCAAATGGTTTCTGGAATGATGACTGGAATAAAGAACTACTTGAATCAGCGGATATTGAAAAAATTCTTGAGGAGATTGTTAGAAGAGTTAGTGAAGTGGCAACAGTTTCTGAAGCATATGCAATTAAGCATGACAAAGACACATCCGTAGTATTTAACAATGAACTTCAAGAAACAACTACTAAACTTGCCAAATCACACATTCATGCTTTACTCAAGTTTGATAAAGGCAAAGGTGCAACACTATCTACTTTAGCCGAAAAAATCGGATTAGCAGAACAGCATCTCGAAAAAGCGAAGTCTGGAAGGTATGGCTACGATAACTTATTAGCTTACTTAATTCATGCAAAAGATAAAGATAAGTATCAATATTCCCCTGACGAGGTATTCACCTTAGTAGGAAAAAAATATTTAGAAGTATATCACGAAAGGCAAGAGAGCTGGCTTAAAGGAAAAGCTAAAAAAGAGGTACAGAAAAGTTTTGAAGACATTGATTTCCTAATCGATAATATTTTGAACGAGAATATCACTAAAAATGACATACTTCTAGACAAGAAATATCACACGCCGTATACAGTACATAAAACTAGAATAAACGATGCTATTAAAACTGTTGGAGAAATTAAAGGTGCCAGAACAAAAGATGAACTGGAAAACGGAGAGTTCAAAAAGACTATCTTATTCATCTATGGTAATTCTGGACTTGGAAAGTCAAGGTTCGCAAAAGAATTAGCTAAAGATATCATTCAGTTGGCAAAACTAAACAACAAAAAATGGCAATCAATCACGACCGCAGGCACTAACATGTTTGATGAAGTAAACGGAGAAGAAATTCTACTACTTGATGATGTTCGAGGAGATAGCTTAACTGCTTCGGACTGGTTAAAAGTTCTGGATCCATATAATATTAGCCCAGTATCTGCACGTTATCAAAATAAAATAGGTGCTGCTAAGGTCATTATTATCACAAGTTCTAAACATCCTTTAGCTTTCTTCTACTATACCAAAGGAAATGCTTATGAAGATTTATCTCAATACGTTAGGAGAATTGAACATCTAGCAACGTTAAAAGGTACGAGTGAGAAGCCTATTTTTTACGAATCTCATCCTGTAAGAACTATGAACTATAAAAGAAGAATACCAGAGATCGGATATGATGTTTACTTGTCTTATGATTTCACACCTGGGAACGAAATGAAAAGCAAAGAAGAGCTTCTATCCATGTTAGTTTCAAAAGTTGGCCTTAACAATCAATGGGACATATGGGCATATGACAAAATAAAAACCCCATCCGAAACTTTGGCGAGCGAGGACGAGGTTGCAGATAATCAAGAAAAGTAAGTAGGGTATCTCTTGATACCTCTATTATACCATACATTGGAGGAACAGATGCAAGTAATTCTACCAGATGAACAAGTTCAACAAATTCAGTTCCTACTTGCTGAACTTATCAAAAAAGAAATTGAAAATAGATTGAACAATAGTAACCTTGAAAGTCCGTTTTTAAACAAACAGCAGGCTTGCAACTACTTGGGTATCTCAAACAATACTCTAGATAGTTGGATTCAACGAGGACTGCCTGCAATAAAAATAGGCAAGACTATACGATTTAATAAAGAAGCCATTAACTCATGGCTCTACTCACAAAACTAGAAATATCTATATTTTTGTTTTATAATAGTCATGATATTTTCTGGTTCGATACACAAGGAGAATATCATGACTATCAGTAAGACAAAAAACGGAACTTATCGCTTAAAAGTCTATATCCCAATTGAAGCACGAATGCCACTTGGTATTGTTAATAGCAATTATTACGATAAGAGATTCAAAACAAGAAAGGAGGCAAGACAAGCTGAGATAGACTTGCTTACCAAGTTAAATCAAATAGAAGATAATGAATTTACAGGACTTGCAAAAGGAGATATTCTTTTCTCAGACTTCTATAACAATATCTGGTGGGATTCTTATAAGGCAGGACAAACTACATCTACTTCTAAGCCACCAAGCAGATCGACAGTTGCAAATACCAAAACCTGTTTTGAAAAACATATACTACCACTTCTTGGAAACTATACGATACAGTTTCTAAACCAAAATAAGCAAGTTATCCTAAATCTAATGACATCTAAGGCTAATGAATATGCGAACTTCAAATCTTTACGTAGCTATGTGATTTCCATTTTTGATTGGGCAGAAGAACTTGAATATATAGAAGCTAATAAAGTTGCAAAAATATTAAGAAGAATAAAAGCTACTAAAAAGATTCAACTTGCAGAGTCAAAGAGAGAGGAAGATTTATATCTAAGTCATGAACAACTCCAAGAATGGTTCTCAGCATTTCAAGAGGATTTAAAGAATGATAAAATAACCCTTAAAGATTATGTCCTATTTTATCTTACTTTTTTCTTAGGCGATAGAAAATCTGAAACCTATGCTCTTCAATGGAAACATATCGATTTTTCAAAATCACAGATTCAGCTAATTCAGGCTTTAGATAGATATGGACAAGTAAAATCTACTAAGGGAAATAAGAAAACTATTTTCTCTATTTCTAATGACTTACTTCAGCTTCTTACTTCTTGGAAAGAGAAACAAAAATATGAACTAGCAAAGTTTGGTATCATCAGTAACCCAGAACAATTTGTTTTTACATATATCGACACAAGAGGAAACATCAACAAGCCTTTACATGCTGACTATCTAAACAATAAAATGAAAAGCATTAGAAAGCGACATAAAGAGCTGGCACATGCTACACCTCATAAACTGCGACATACAGGAGCGACACTTGCCAAACAAGCAGGAATGAGCTTAGAAGCTATTTCTGAAGCTCTAACACACAGTGACACAGGAACAACACAAATTTATGTCAATACTTCTAATGTAGTCCCTATGGCAGTCGGTGAATTTGCCTTAAAGTCTCTAAAACAATAAGGTGAAAATAAGGTAAACTTTGAGGTGAACTTTTTCAAAAAACACGAAAAAAGCACCCATGAGGTAAACTCTTGAGTGCTTTGAAACGTTGATATAATCGTATTGATTAACGTTTTGAGAATTGTGATGCTTTACGAGCTTTCTTAAGACCTGGTTTCTTACGTTCAACTTTACGTGAGTCACGTGTAAGAAGTCCTGCGCGTTTCAATGAATCGCGGAAGTCTGGGTCTACTTGAAGAAGGGCACGAGCGATACCGTGACGGATAGCTCCTGATTGACCAGCGTATCCACCACCTACAACGTTAACGAAAACGTCGTATGAACCTGCAGTTGAAGTAACTGCGAATGGTTGGTTGATTACAAGACGAAGGTCAGCGTGTGGGATGTACTCTTCAACATCTTTTTTGTTAACAGTGATTTTACCAGTTCCTGGAACAAGGCGAACGCGTGCAACAGCGTTTTTACGACGTCCAGTACCTGCATATTGTGCTTGTGACATACTTTATTGTTCCTTTCCTTAGATAAGTCCTGAAATGTCAAGAACTTCTGGTTGTTGTGCAGCGTGAGTGTGCTCAGCTCCAACAAATACTTTCAACTTCATACCTTGAGCGCGTCCAAGAGTATTGTGTGGAAGCATACCTTTAACTGATTTCTCGATCAAACGTACTGCATTTTTAGAACGAAGTTCACCAGCAGAGATTGATTTCAATCCACCTGGGTGGTTTGAGTGAGTGTAGTAGATTTTATCAGTTGCTTTTTTACCAGTCAATTTAACTTTTTCAGCATTGATAACGATTACGAAGTCACCTGTATCAGTGTGTGGTGTAAATGTTGGTTTGTTTTTTCCGCGAAGTACGCTAGCAACTACTGCAGAAAGACGTCCAAGTGGTACATCAGTTGCGTCAACTACGTACCATTTACGTTCAACTTGGCCTGGTTTAGCCATAAATGTTGTTTTGTTCATGATTTCTCCTATATATAGTTCGATTTTTGTTTACGGTGATGGGTGTTCCTTCCCATCGAAAAGTATTTGGAAGGTTCCGGGGCCTTTCAAATGGGGTAAACAATACCGCCTACTATAATACCAAATTTCACCCCTAAAAGTCAATAGATATGAAAAATATTTTTCTGAATTCCACTCTTTTTATCTCTAAAAAACCTCGCTTCCGCGAGGCTCTTCTATTTATAAGCTAAGGCACGTTTAAAGGTTTTCCAGATTCCTAAATCATCCGTTTGAAGGACTAGGCTAGCATACATGCGTCCAATAAATCCTGTTGCTACCACCGCAAAAATCACTGTAATAGCAAGTGAAATCCATGCTTCTACTCCCCCTGCATAGCCATTAATGGTTCTAAATGGCATGAAGAAGGTCGAAATAAAGGGAATATAAGAACCAATCTTCAAGATAAGATTGTCACCAGCTGCCCCTAGAGCTGTCACTCCAAAAAAACCACCCATAATCAAAATCATCAAAGGCGACAAGGCTTTTCCCGAGTCCTCAGGACGAGAAACCATAGATCCTAGGAAGGCTGCCAAGACCACATACATAAAGAGACTGACCAAAATAAAGAGCAATGTATTCAGTGAGAATGCATCTCCCAAGTGATTCAAAATACCAGACTGAGCCAAGAAAGGCAAATCCTTAAAGAGCAGAATAGCTGCCAGACCACCTACAACATAAATCCCGATATGCGTTAAAATCACCAGAAACAGAGCCATCATCCGTGCATAGAAATAGTGACTAGCCCTTATGCTAGAAAAGACGACTTCCATAATTTTGGTGCCTTTTTCACTGGCAACTTCCTGAGCCGTTACACCCGCATAGGTAATCAGGATCATATAAAGAAAGAATCCTAAGGCTCCTGCTGCCATTGTTTGAATAAACTTTTTATTTTCCTTGGCTTCATCAATCTTTTCTGTGAATTGAATTGTCTGCGCTAAGCGTTTTTCCTGCTCTTGAGACAAGGAGGCAGTTGAACGATTAAGCTGATTTTGCAGTTCATTGAGTGTACCTGTAACTGCAAATTTAATTCCATTTTCAAGCGATGTTTCGCCATGATAAACTGCCTTTAGAACACTATCTTCTTGATCAATGGTCAAATAGCCTTTTAATTTTTCATCCTTGATAGCAGCTTGAGCACTTGCTTCATCCTGATAATCAAAATTGAGACCATTGGTAGATTTAAGACTGTCTGTCACAGCTGGAACAGTGCTGACTACTGCTATCTTGCCACTCTGAGCCATAGAAGAGCCTTGGAGATAGCCAATTCCTCCAGAGAGACCGATAAACAAGAATGGTGAAATCACCATAAAGAAGAAACTCCACGATTTGACATGTCGAAGATAGGTTTCCTTCATTACAACCCACATATTTCTCATACTTCCACCCCTGATTCTAGTTTAAAGATTTCATCGATTGTTGGCGCTTGCTGGTCAAAGGTTGCGATGTATTGCCCCTGAGTCAAGATTGGGAAGAGTTCCCTTCCAGCGCTCTCATCCTCCAAGATTAATTTCCAGCTACCTTGTTTGGTCAAGCTCACCTGCTTGACATGAGGAAGATTTTCCAATTCTTCCTTGCTTCGTTCACTTGAAACAAAGAGACGCGTTTTCCCGTATTGATTGCGGACATCCTGAACCGGTCCATGCAAGACCACACGGCCATCTCGAATCATCAGAATATCGTCACAAAGCTCCTCGACGTTGGTCATGACATGGTCAGAAAAGATAATGGTTGCCCCACGTTCTTTTTCTTGAAAAATGACTTGCTTGAGCAATTCAGTATTGACAGGGTCCAATCCACTGAAAGGCTCATCCAAGATAATCAAGTCTGGCTCATGAATCAAAGTAATGATGAGCTGAATCTTCTGCTGATTTCCTTTTGACAGACTCTTAATTTTATCTGTCAGCTTCCCTTTCACTTCCAACCTCTTCATCCATTGAGGAAGTTTTTCCTTGACCTCCTTGGCATCCATACCTTTTAGAGTCGCCAAGTAACGAACTTGTTCAAGGACTGTCAATTTAGGCATGAGACTGCGTTCTTCAGGCAAATAGCCAATCCGAGCATAGGTCTCTTGACGAATATCCTGCCCATCCAGACTGATTTCTCCTTGATATTCTAAAAACTTCAAAATACTGTGGAAAATCGTTGTCTTCCCAGCACCGTTTTTCCCGACTAATCCCAAAATACGACCTGGTCGCGCTTGAAAGTCAATACCAAACAAAACTTGCTTGGATCCAAAACTTTTCTCTAGACTTCTTACTTCTAGCATCTTTCACCTCCGAAATGTCTTGCACTCATTATACTCCTTTTTGATAGCCTTTACAATGCTTTCCGTCCATTTTTATAAGACTAATGTTATGTAAAATATGGCCTGGAGTACTTTTATACTCAATGAAAATCAAAGAGCAAACTAGGAAGCTAGCCGTAGGTTGCTCAAAACACTGTTTTGAGGTTGTAGATAAGACTGACGAAGTCAGTCACATATATACGGCAAAGTGAAGCTGACGCGGTTTGAAGAGATTTTCGAAGAGTATTAGTGATAAATACATTATACAGTAGCAAACTTAATTTATCACTTCCGCTCCTCAACTGTCTATTTTTGATCCTGAATTGTTATGTGAAAAGAAAAATCCACCCCAAAGGATGGATTGATACTTTAACGCACTTCTGCATTCACTTTTTCTTCAAGTGATGCTTGGATTTTTTCCATGTAGCGTGCGACTTCTTCGTCCGTTAAGCTGTCTTCTGGATTTTGGAAGGTCAAGCTATAAGCCATTGACTTCATACCAAGTCCCAATTTCTCACCTGAGAAGACGTCAAAGAGTTTGATATCTGTCAAACGTTTCACGCCGGCAGCTTGGATCGCGTCCACAACTTCTTGGTGAGTCACTTCTGCCTTGAGAAGGAGGGCAACGTCACGGCTAACTGCTGGGAATTTCGTGATTTCCACAAATGCAGCAGCTGGTTGAAGAGCAGCTTCGATGGCTGAAAGGTTGAGCTCAGCTACATACGTTTCTGGAATATCGTAAGCCTTAGCAGTGACTGGATGCACTTGGCCAAGGAATCCAAGAACTTGGTCACCGAGTGAAATCATAGCGGTACGACCTGGATGAAGGCTAGCAATTTCAGCTGTAGCTGTATAGGTCACTTCTAGTCCCAAGCGAGTAAATAGGGCTTCAAGGATTCCCTTAGCATAGAAGAAATCAACTGGAACTGCTGCTGTTTGGAAATCTTTTTCAGCAACCAAGCCTGTCAAGGCAAAGGCAAAGCTATTAATCTCATTTGGAAGTTCTTCTTTTGGATTGCCAGTTTGTTCAAAGACTTTTCCGATCTCGTAAAGGGCCAAGTTTTTATTCTTACGAGCCACGTTATAGGCAACAGTATCAAGAATACCTGAGATCATATTTTGACGGAGGACAGAACGGTCCATTGTCATTGGCCACATAAGTTCCGTAAGGTTACTTGGTTGAGCTGTGAACTCAACTGCTTTTTCAGGAGTTGTCAGAGCATAGGTGATGATTTCTGTCAAACCTGCTCCTTCAGCAATCGTACGAACTTGACGGCGGAGTTTTTGTGTCTCAGTCAATTCACCAGCTGTACCATCGTCTTTTGGAAGGCTGGTTGGCAAGCGGTCATAACCATAAATACGAGCGATTTCTTCAAAGAGGTCTGCCTCGATGGTGATATCCCAACGACGACGTGGGACGCTGACTGTAAAGCTTTCTGCATTTCCAGAAAGACCAAAGCCAAGACGACGGAAGACGTCTTCTACATCCGCATAAGAAAGTTCTGTACCAAGGACACGGTTAACATCTGCAAGAGTTGAAGAAACTTCTACATCAGAAGTATCAAGTTCACCCGCAGAAACGATTCCTTTACGCACAGTCGCGCCTGCAAGTTCGGCAATCATGCTAGCTGCCGCATCAAGAGCTTCGTTAACAGTTGCCACATTAATGCCTTTTTCAAAGCGAGAAGATGACTCAGAACGAAGGTTGAGGCGACCGCTGGTCTTACGGATAGATTTGCCATTGAAAACAGCAGCTTCAAGGACAACACGACTAGATTTTTCAGAGATTTCTGTTGTTTGACCACCCATAACACCTGCAAGAGCAACTGGCTTGTCTGCTACAGTGATGACTAGGTCATTTGTTTCCAAGTCACGTTCTTCACCGTCCAAGGTCACTAATTTTTCGCCAGCACGCGCTTCACGTACACGGATGTCACTCCCTTCAAAGGTATCCAAGTCAAAGGCGTGCATTGGTTGACCAAAGTAGAGCAGGATGTAGTTAGTCACGTCCACTACGTTATTGATTGGACGGATTCCTTCGTTCATGAGAAGGTTTTGCAACCATTGTGGACTTGGTGCGATGGTCACATTGTCCAAGATACGAGCTGCATAGTAAGGCACCTTGTTTGTCTCAATGCCCACAGAAAGAGCATCTGCTGCAGCTTGGTCAGTTTCTGAAAGAGTAAATTCTTTAAAGTTGACCGCCTTGTCATAGATGGCTGCAACTTCGTGAGCTACTCCACGCATAGAAAGAGCGTCCGCACGGTTGGGTGTGATAGACAGTTCGATGATTTCATCATCCAAGTCTAGATATGAGAAGACTTCCTCACCTGGAACGGCATTTTCTGGCAAGATTTGGATGCCATCTGCGAATTCCTTTGGCACAACTGAGTCAGAAATTCCCAATTCACCAAGTGAACAGATCATCCCAAGTGACTCAAGACCGCGGATTTTCCCTTTTTTGATCTTGTAATTGTCAGCGATGCGAGCTCCTGGAAGAGCCACCATAACCTTGATACCAGCACGCACATTTGGGGCACCACAAACGATTTGACGGGCTTCTTCTTCGCCAACGTTAACCTGACAAACATGGAGGTGAGTTTCTGGCACATCTTCGCAAGACAAGACCTCACCGACGACAATTTTCGAGAGACCGGCAGCAGGTGATTCGACACCTTCTACCTCGATCCCTGTAGTTGACATTTTTTCAGCCAACTCTTGTGATGGCACATCAATGTCCACCAATTCTTTTAACCATTTATAAGATACAAGCATAATTTAGTTCTCCAGAATGACAGTTGTCACTCTAGTTCTTTTCCTTTCCTATCATTTCAATAGAAGAATCCTCTTCTTACCTTAATTTCTTTTTCAGTAACCAATCCGTATCTACTTTTTGACCAACCATAAAATGATGTTGGCTAAATTTTTCAAAACCATATCGATTATAAAACGCTTGAGCTTTTGTATTATGCTCCCAAACACCTAACCAAGCCCAGGAAAAACTATTTTTGGTAGCAAGTTCAAGAGCGAATTCAAACAGTTGCTTACCGAATCCAAATCCTTGGAATTTTTGTAGCACATAGAGGCGTTGAATTTCAAAAGCATCTTCTAATTCTCTCTCAGTTTGAGCACTTCCCCAGTTGACTTTGAGAAAACCAGCTATCTCCTCTTCATGCATAATGAAATAGGTTTCGGATTCTGGATTTTCCAACTCAGTTGACAAAACTCTCAGACTATAAGCCTCTTCAAAGTATTCCTGTAACTGCTCTTCCGTATTATCATGCGCAAATGTTTCACGAAAGGTTTGTTTGGCAATTTTGGACAACACCTCAACATCTGGCATTTCTACTTTTCTAATCATTATTTAAACTGTTCTGAGAAGCGGACATCTCCTTGGTAGAATCCACGGATATCGTTGATTCCGTAACGGAGCATAGCTACACGCTCTTGTCCAAGACCAAAGGCAAAGCCAGAGTAAACAGTCGCATCGATTCCACTCATTTCAAGGACACGTGGGTGAACCATACCGGCACCCATAATTTCGATCCAACCTGTTTTCTTACATACGTTACAGCCTTCTCCACCACACTTGAAGCAAGAAACATCCACCTCAACAGATGGCTCTGTGAATGGGAAGTAAGATGGGCGCAGACGAATCTGACGCTCTTCACCAAACATTTTTTGGATAATCAACTGAAGGGTTCCTTGAAGGTCAGCCATAGAGATGTTCTTCCCAACAACCAAGCCTTCGATTTGGTGGAACTGGTGACTGTGGGTCGCATCGTCTGTGTCACGACGGAACACACGCCCTGGCGAGATCATTTTCAAAGGACCTTTGGAGAAATCATGGGCATCCATAGCACGAGCTTGAACTGGAGACGTGTGAGTACGGAGCAAGATTTCTTCAGTGATATAGAATGTGTCCTGCATATCGCGGGCTGGATGATCTTTCGGAAGGTTCATACGTTCAAAGTTATAGTAGTCTTGCTCCACTTCAAAACCATCCACGACTTGGTAACCCATACCAATGAAAATATCTTCGATTTCTTCACTGGTTTGTGTCAAAACGTGGCGGTGACCCGTCGCAACAGGGCGACCTGGAAGTGTCACATCGATACTCTCGCTAGCCAGTTGAGCTGCGACTTTCTTTTCTTCCAATAGTTTAGCTGTTTCTTCAAAGGCTGCTGTCAAGACATCACGAGCTTCATTGACGTGTTTCCCGATAATCGGACGCATCTCAGCAGAGACATCTTTCATCCCTTTGAGGATTTCAGTAAGTGAACCCTTTTTCCCAAGGACAGAAACACGCAAATCTTGCATCTCTTTTTTATTTTCAGCAGTAATCTGCTTCAAGCTAGCCAGCGTTTCTTCACGAAGCGCTTTTAATTGTTCTTCAATAGTTGACATAATTCCTCCATCAGTCTCTCGTAGATAAAAAGAAAACCACATGCCAAAAACTCCACTCGGAGCGTTGACACGCGGTACCATCCGTTTTCATCTGACAAGTCAGACCTTCATTTCTAAATCCATGCACAAGTGAATTCACCCAGCTTTCATATAGAGAGCTTGCAGTCACGGCTCTCCTCCCTGATATACTTCCCTTGAGTTACTAGTCTTGCAGATTTCTATTCAATTACTACATAGTTTATCAGATTTTGAGTTAAAAAACAAGTTAGATTAGATTAATTTCAATACAAAACTCATTCCTTTTTCTGTTGCTCCATTTTCCACAAATCCAAGCGACTTGAAACACCTCCTAGAAGCATGATTGTAGGTGTAGATTTCCTTGACTCTCAATTCTTTCCATCCTTTTACTCGAGCCAATTCAATCAAAGCACTTAGAATCTTTTTTCCAAGTCCTCGATGTTGGTAAGCGGAATTCCCAATCACAATGGGGAGATTATCCTGAGATAGTGTAACATCCCCAATTGGAAACCATTCTCCCTTCTCCTTGACTTCAATCCAAAAAAGTTCACCATGCTGATCCAAATGGGAATACATAGCTTCCAAAGTTTCTTGACTATAAGGTTTCTTCACACCATCTACGAGGTGAACTAAGTTCACATCCTGATACCAAGCAAAAGCTTCTTCACAATGATTGACCTTATAATAAGGAACAAGACGCAGTGCATTATCTATTTGTAAAATCCGTTTCATCTGCTTTCCTTTTCCACAAAATAGTTGCTGCTTGATTAAAACCATCACACCAGTTATACCATTTTGCTTCATACTCATCTTGAGCTAAGATATGATTTTTTAAATCCAGAACAGAGTAAATCTTTCTTTCCTCACAAGCTTGCGCATAGAGATGATATAGTTCATCACCACCATCTCTATCCCACTCAGCAGAAATCGTATCCCGACCTGCCAATAAAGCCTGATAAGCCCTGTGATGTCCATCTGTAATCAACAAGCAATTTCCAAAGGCAAGAATACTGATTGGATCGACTTGGATTGTTTCTGCCGACTGGTAAAGCATCTGAATATCTTGCAACTTCTTTTCTGATAAGTATAGTTGAGTCGGATGAAGATCTGCTATATTGACTTTCATTTCTTTCTCCTCAAAGGAATTTGATACTCACTTCTGCTTGCCTTTAAATCGCCATTGGAATCGGAGCTTGTCATAGAAGGGAAACTCGATAAACAGGACTCCCAAGCCCACACAGAGACTGGCAAGGACATCTGATGGATAGTGAACTCCCAGATAGACCCTTGATACCAGCACACTGACTAGGTAGAGACCAAGGACGATTTGTACGATTTTTCTCCAGACTGGATTTCTCATCCGTTGACTGAGAATGACAATCAGAGAACCGACCATCAAGGTTACAGCCAGAGAATGGCCACTTGGAAAGGAAAATCCCTTCTCCTCTACCAAGTGTAAAATAGCTGGTCGTGGGCGCTGGTAGATATTTTTAAAGGTCACGATTAAAAGACCTGCCAAAGCTAGATTTCCCAGCATGAAGAAACTTTCTATCTTCCACCGCTTACGATAAAAGACAAAAGCTGTAATGGCAACCCAAGTGATAATCACTGGAATATCAATCAGACGTGTAATAGCTCGGAAAAGAATAGTCAAGTAATCTGGCAAGTCTCCTCGAACGGCAGTCTGTATCGGTTGATCAAAACCGACCAGCGTTTCAGGGTAAAATTTGACCATGTAGCCAAGAATAACGAAAAGTAAAAGGGCAAAACTGCCCTTCATTAAAAATGTTTGTTTATCTCTCATAATGTTTTAAGGTTGGTTTCAAGAGAACATACAACAACCAGAATGAAACGGAAAAGATTACACCCTCAATCAAGTTAAAAGGTAATACCATGGTCATTAGGTAGTTGGAAAGTCCCAAAATTTTTCCAATATCAAAGTTAGCAAACTTAGCGTACAGAGGAACAGCGTAAACATAGTTGAGAACCAACATAGCCACGGTTAAACCAATAGTCCCAGCTAGAGAGCCTAGTAGGAAACGAAGGGTTGTCCGTTCCTTTTTCCAAATCAAAGCAAATACGATGACAAAAACTCCCAAAGCTACGATATTCATTGGCAAACCAATGTAAGTATTCACTCCCTGGCTGTTAAGAAGCAATTTCAAGAGTGAGCGAAGCAAGAGAATTCCTAGAGCAGCAGGCAAATCCATGACCACCAAGCCCACAAGGACTGGCAAGATACTAAATTCGATCTTGAGGAAGGACGCCGCTGGCAAAAGCGGAAAGTCAAAGTACATCAGCACAAATGAGATGGCTGATAAAATCGCAATGGTCGAAAGTCGACGTGTGTTTGTCATAACAGGTTCCTCCAATTTTCTATAAAATCAGAAGAAGTTAGAAAGGATTCCTCTATCTATTCTCACTTTTTATATCCCAAAAGTCCCCTCTCACTCTATTAAGGAAATTCAAGCAAGCGGTTACAGTTTAGCTATAAATCTATCAGAACAGACAAAGCTATTCTTTCGTCTTCTCCCATCCAGACTATACTGTCGGTTGTGGAATCTCACCACATCAGCTTGCGCTCGCGGACTTATTTGGCTAAGATATTTTAGATTTATCTAGGCGTCGCAGTCGAAGATAATACTTAAAGTATATCGAGACAAGACAACGACGAGAAAGCTAAAATAGATAGTCAAATTTACCGCCGGTCGGGAATCTCACCCTGCCCTGAAGACTCTTTTATCATAACAAAAAACGCTTGCAAGCGCAAGCATTTTGTTCATTTTCATTTTTTATTTCAATTTATCTGCTTCATAGGTATGAACGAGCTCAAGACCTGCAAAGTTCTGCTGGCGGAGGGCTTCGTAGACAATCATGCAGACGGTATTAGACACATTAAGACTGCGGACATGTTCATCATTCATGGGAATACGGAGAGCCTTTTCAGGATGTTCTCGCATAAAGTCCTCAGGCAAGCCCTTGTCTTCGCGTCCAAAGAGAAAATAATGGTCTTCGTTAGTCGATAAATCCACCTCAGAATACACTTTCTCAGCAAATTTTGAGATCAAATAAAGTTTTCCCTTCATCTGAGACATGAAATCTTCCAAACTGTCGTAAAAATAAATCGCTAGCTTATCCCAATAATCCAACCCAGCTCGCTTCATCTTGCGGTCATCGATAGGAAAGCCCATAGGCTTGATGATATGGAGGGGAGAATTGGTTGCAGCGCACGTACGCGCGATATTACCTGTATTTTGTGGAATTTGTGGTTCAAATAATACAATGTGATTTGTCATGACTTGCTTCCTTTCACCATTGCAAAAAAATAGCCACACTGCCCGGAGTCAAGCTCAGCAAACAGCGTGGTTAAGGCATCGTTAACTTACCTCACAACAGGTTTGAAGTAAATCAGCGAAACTACTTTCTTAGTATAACACTTTCAGAATCATTGTCAATAGAAACGACTTGATTTTTTTCAATTTTTTCAAGCTATTTCCAAGGGTTTCTAGGAGAAAATTCTTAAATATCTGCAAAAATTGCTTACTCTTTTATACCTATCTGTGGACTGGGAATGATGATATTATGGCCTCGTTATCTCAAACACTGCCGTATGAATCCACTCGTTATGCATTTCAAAGTCATTCTCTATAATTCTACTAAAGGTGAAACCGTTTTTTAAAAGCACTCTCTGAGAGGCCAGATTGTCCGTTGCCGTCCCTGCGATAATCCTATGTAAACCATAGGTAGTAAAGGCCTTTTCTAAAACAAGGTTAACCGCTTCGCTTGCATATCCTAAATTAGTAACATTTTCTCCAATCCTATATCCAAGTTCTGCTGTTTTTCTATCTTTCCCTAAAACACTTAAATTAACTCTTCCAACCATAACGCCTTGTGCATCTCTAATAAGATGCATGTAGACATCCCGATTCTCTTGTTCCCTTAACAATTCCCTTGTATTTTCTTTAAAAACTTCTAACTCAAAATAGTTAGCTGGTCTAGGAGGTAAATTCCGCTCAAAATACTCTCGATTCTCTTTTTCAAAAAATAGACATCTAGACTACTTGCTTCAGACAACAGCTCTAAACTAATCATTATAAATCATCTCCAGTCATCATATACATTCAACATTTTCCCATGTTTACACAAAATGAAATTAACACGATTTAAATAAGTACTTTTACTATTTTATGTTGTCTCTACATTATGACACTGAACTTAGTTGAAAATGATTATATTTGAATAACTTTGATTTTGTAGTGTAAATTCTACTATAAAATATGCAAACTAATTCATGTTTTGTCAAAAATTTCAAGCATACAATTATTAACTTTATTTCTCATACAATCTATCAATAAAAAGCTATAGAATAATTTCTCTTTACTTCTTTAATGAAAACTTTGACAATACTATTTCCAAGGGTTGTAAAATCGTCCCTGATTCTGCAAGATAAGTAGTAAACTAGCTACTAAAAACAAGACTGCCAAGAGCAAGGTAAGATAGTCTCCTTTTTTCAAGGCCTGATAACTATACCAAGTGCGTTTTTTCTCTTTCCCAAAGCGGCGAAGCTCCATGGCGGTCGCAATGGTATCAATGCGTTCTAGCGAGCTAAAAATCAAGGGAGTGATAATGCGCAGATTGCCTTTGATTCGTTGCATAAGAGAAGCTTTCTTGGATAATTCCATCCCACGCGCCTCCTGAGACATCTTGATGGTAAAGAATTCTTCCTGCAAATCTGGAATATAGCGCAAGGTCAGGCTGACTGAACAGGCAATCTTGTAAGGCACACCAATTTGATTTAAACTGGAAGCAAACTGACTAGGATGGGTTGTCATCAAAAAGATAATAGCCAGAGGAATGGTACAAAGGTACTTAATGACCAGATTTAGCAGATAAAAGAGCTCTTGACTGGTCAGAGTGTAGACACCGATTCCCTGCCAAATCACACTTCTCTCTCCATAAAGTCCAACCCCATACTCGGGAGAAAAGAGATAGACCATCAAGACGTTTAAAACGGCAAATACCGTCGCAAAAACGGCTACAAAGGAAACATCTTTAAAACGGATTTCTGACAAATAGAGGAGAAAGACCGAAAAGATGGCAATCAGAACAAGCAGTCTGGTATCATAGCTAATCATGGCCGCCAATGACACGAGGATGAAAAAGAGAAGTTTTCCAGCTCCTGACAAGCGATGAATCACAGTATCTCTATACTGGTAACCAATTAATTTAGCTTGCATCCTTCTCTCCTTTCTTTGTAAAATGCCGTTAAAGCAAGTGGATCCACATCTAGTTTCTTAGCCAATTTGAAGATTGAAGTTTCTTTTAGATTGGCTTTTACTAACAGCTCAGGATTGCTCAACAGACTAGCTGGATCAGTATCGGCAATCAATTCCCCATCTACCATGACAAAGGCTCGGTCTGAATAATCCAGCATCAATTGCATATCATGAGTAATCATAACAATCGTGTGCCCTTTTTGATGCAACTTCTCGAGAAATTCCATAATCTCAGTATAGTTCTTCTGGTCTTGACCCGCAGTCGGTTCATCTAAGAGGATGATTTCAGCTCCCAAGACCAAAATCGATGCAATGGTGACACGTTTTTTCTGGCCAAATGACAGGGCAGAAATGGGCCAATTGCGGAATTCATAAAGACCACAGATTTTCAAGGTTTCATAGACTCTCGTTTCAATTTCCTGCTCGTCCACACCTCGCAAACGTAGCCCCAGAGCCACCTCATCAAAAATCATATTGGTTGAAATCATTTGATTGGGATTTTGCAGCACATAGCCTACTCGTTCCGCCCGCTCTGCAACAGAATCTCCTTTTATATCCCGTCCTTCCCAAAGGTAAGAACCTTCCGTCTGGATAAAGCTACTTAAAGCCTTGGCTAGAGTTGACTTCCCTGCTCCATTTTTCCCAACAATGGCAATCTTTTCACCCTTTTTAATATCCAAATGTAGGGACTTTAAAATCGGTCTATCATCATAAGAAAACGATACGTCCTCTAATTTAAAGAGTGACTGCAATTCTGGGGTTTCTTTTACCAGTTCCGTCCGCAACTGAACATGGTCTTTTGAGATAGACAAGTTGTCCAAATTTACTAATTGTTCTTCCTTGGCTAAATCCATACCTAATTGACGTAAAGTGGTTAGATAAAGGGGTTCGCGAATTCCATTTTGGGTCAACAAATCAGTCGCCAGTAACTGGTCAGGACTCCCATTAAAGAGGATACGGCCATCGTTTATCAGGACAATCCGATCCACAGAGCGATGCAGAACATCCTCCAAACGGTGTTCGATAATAAGGGTCGTCGTTCCCTCCTCCTTGTGAATCTGATCAATCAATTCGATAATATCCTGACCTGACTTGGGATCCAGATTGGCGAGTGGCTCATCAAACAAGAGAATCGGACTCTCATCAATCAAGACACCAGCCAGACTGACCCGCTGCTTTTGTCCACCTGACAAATCTTGGGGACGCTGAGCTAGTAAATCAAGAAGGTCCAGCTTTTCAGCCCATTTATGAACACGGTTTTTCATCTCTTCTATAGCTGTTACATCATTTTCCAGAGCAAAAGCCAAATCTTCTGCCACAGACAGGCCGATAAACTGCCCATCTGTATCCTGCAAAACTGTGCTGACTAAATGAGATTTATCATAGATGCTCATATCAAAGGCTGCTTGCCCCTTAATTAAAAATTCTCCAGACGGCTGCCCCTTGTAAATATTGGGAATAATCCCGTTCAAGCACTGACCCAAGGTAGACTTACCTGACCCAGATGGTCCAACAATTAAGACTTTCTCTCCCTTGTAAATAGTCAAATCCACCCCTTGCAAGGTCGGTTCTTGTTGCGTTTCATACTGGAAAGAGAAATCCTTCCACTCAATTATAGCTTCTTTCATCTTACTCTCTTCATTCGCTTCTTCTACTCAATGAAAATCAAAGAGCAAACCAAAAAGCTAGCCGTAGGTTGCTCAAAGCACTGTTTTGAGGTTGCAGATAGAGCTGACGCGGTTTGAATTAGATTTTCGCAGAGTATTAGACTTCTATTTTATCATAAATTAACCCCTTCTTGCAGACTCTTCTCTTAAAAACTTAGCGCCAAAAAGATTCCTATCCTAGCTTGCTTACCTAACTAATCTATAAACATCGAAAAAGACTGGTTGTCCAGCCTTTTTCCTTATGTTAATCCTTTTTCAAACTTCCTGAACGAATCTGTGTACGTGAATAAGCTAGCAAGAGAAGGGTACCTGCGATAGCTATAGTTACAGCGTTAGCAATACCTGCAACAATCCCTTGAGCAAATACTTTTTCTGCCGCTTCTTGATATATCACAACATCTCCAAGTGGTGCCAAGACACCCCAAACAAGAGCATTTGCAACAA
>CAUPZW010000004.1:0-85105 GCA_963515655.1 Streptococcus mitis | reverse complement strand
GTCAATCTGATAGTAATCTTGGACATAAGGGCCAAGCGGTGGCGGACACCAGAACAAAATCCGATAGCAATCTTGGACGTACGGGCCAAGCGGTGGCAGACACCAGAATAAACCGACTGATTAGGTGGCTTACAGGTTCAGTAAGTCATCTTTTTTATTTGAAACAAAGTATAAATTTCTAATTATCTTTTTATATTTTCTTAAATGCTCGTAAAGCCTTATTCTATGTGCTTTCGAGTATTTTTACTGTAGGAAGATACTTCACGTTTCTTTGCATATTTCCTCATGTCTTAGCTGTCAGAAGTGGTAAATAAGTAGTAAATTCATTTGTACTACTAAGCAACAAGACGCTCCTGTTGCTTCTCTTTATTCAAGCGTTTCATTTCTGCCATTGCAGAATCGAATGTTGCATGTGCGTAATAGTTCAGCGTCATGGCTATATTAGCATGTCCCATAATGTACTGTAATGCCTTTGGATTCATTCCTGCATTTGCATAGTTGGTACAGAATGTATGTCGCAAACTATGTGGAGTGATGTGTGGCAATTTATCCTCGTTATACTTATTGTATTTCTTAACAAGACCTTTCATCATGCCGTTGTAATCACTTGCCACTTTTGGATAGTTCTTTCTATTAAGAAAGAGGAAATCACTATATCCATCAATCTCAACACGCTTATCATTCTTTCGATTCGCTAACACTCGCTTAAATGCTTGATAGGCTTCTTCAACCATAGGAACTTGACGTTCGCCACTTTTGGTCTTTGGTGTTTCAATGTAGTACCCAATTTCAGTATCTCTCAATAGCTGATGGTCTATATTGACAAGACGATTCTCAAAATCTAAATCTGGAAGTGTCAAACCACCAAACTCTGAAATACGAAGACCTGTTTTTAAGAGTATCAGAATTTCATCATAATTTTTGCTGTAGGTTTTATCAGCTTTTGCAAAGGCTAACAGTTTTTCTTCCTGTTCTTCTGTTAGTACGGTCTTAGGGACAGTATCATCATCAAGAACTGCTTTCAGTTGAAAGTCAAATGGATTCTTCCGAACACAATCATCTTGTATAGCAATATAGAATGAAGCCTTTAAAGAACGTTTGTAGTTATTGATGGTTTGATAAGCATAACCATTTTCACTCATTCTAATAGCCCATTCTTTAGCGTCTGATGGCTTAATACTGTCAATACTTCTTACACCTAACTTGTCTTTCTTCAAAATATCCATAAGATATTTGCGTCCAGTTTCAGTGTTTTTTCTAACCTTTGGTCTTTGAGCGTTCTGTTTTGCGTAAAGCTGGCAGAGTGTCATTTTCTTTCCTACAACATCAATACCATCATGAATGTCTTTCTGTAACTCTGCGATTTTCTCTCTAAGTGAGATACAATCACGCTTTCCTGCTGGTACTCGGTCTGTAGCCACAAGTTTCCACGAGTAAACAAATTGCGGTTCTCCAAATGAATCTATATATTTGTATAAGTATCTTCCGTCTTTTCGTTGGCTCTCTCCAGTCTTTAAGATTCGACCTTTATTGTCACGTCTTTTTTCTGACATGGCATTTGCTCCTTTCCTTTATGGAAAGAGCCTTGATACGACTTAATACTATTTTATCATATACAAGACCCTTTGGCGACGCTAGATTGCGTCCAATGTATCTATAATTTTTTCAAATTGTTTTCGTTTAATCTGAATACGATTGCCATTCATAATCAGCCAATTTGCATTTTTATTTTCCTCTGCCAAGCGTCGTAGCTTGTTTTCGCCAATACGAAAATATTTTGACGCTTCTTCAATGGTTAGGGTATAACGTTCCCAAATAGGAATGTCAGTCTGCTTCATAAAATCCTCCTTTCCAAATCACTTATTTGGATTTCATAAAAGTTGTTTTACCAGCAATCGAACAGCTTTAGCAAAGCTCACGGGAGTTCCACCCCTGCATGGTTCTCATGTAGCCATACTCATTGCCTGCGACGGTTTTATCACGCTCGGACTATTGACTGTATGGGAGTATCATTATCACGATAAGAATGTCGTTGCAGGCAATCCTGCTAAAGATTGCTTCTCGGATCACTAACATGAATCGCTCGCTATCTTTATAAGATAGGTCATGGCGGTTAGTTCCGTTGGCTCTTTTCTTATCGAAACGTATTCGATTACTTTTATTCAGTTTTCAAAGAACAATGGCTCGTTAGCCTATCAAAACACATTGAAAGCTCAATATGCTTTGGTGGAATAACAAACCTCCCTGTTCGGGAAGCGTGGAATGGTTTAGCACGCTTCCACGAAAGGAGAGAGGATATTACTTAATTTCAAATGACAAAATCTTTGTAATCAGTCTGGTTTCCATTCTTCCACGTAAGACTTCATCAACGACCATACTTTGATTGCCATATTCATCTTTCATAAGTCGTAGGGAACGCTTCGTTATGTACCCTCTGTAATGATGTAGAATCTGGTTAATCGCTTCGGTATCGCCATCTGTTGCCTTTACAATGAGAGGAAAGGGAATCATAGGATATTGTGTTTTCATTCTTCAAATTCCTCCATGAACTTTTTAATTAAGGCTAGTCCACTGGTTCTATGCCGATAGACAGTAGAACGGTTCAATTTCAACAGGTCTGCAATTTCTGAATCGCTCATGTCCATAAAGTAAAACAGCAGTAGAATTTCACGTTTCTTGTCTGGCAACTCACGTAATGCTTCACTCAACAAATCATTTTCAACGCCTACTGATAACCCATTGAGTGTAAAAATCTGAAAGTCAGTTGAATAGTTATCTGTTGTCGCAAACTGGCTAACAAGATAATCGCCAACATCCGAAAAGGACACCTCACGCTTTGCAATCCTTGAAAGATAAAGCATATAATTCTTTCGCTCGTCTTCCATAGCACGTTTACAGATATAGTCAAACTGATTTTCTATTGTGGTCTGAAAAGAAGATGGTTTCATGTTTCTCACCCCCTTTCTGTCTAGGAAAGGAAGTGAGCCTTGCTCGTTTATCTCCTTTCACTCTTAGTCCCAATGTGAAAGGGGGATTTGTTGCATTACTGATAAATAAACTTTGTAAAAAAGTTCTGAATAGCCAAAAAAGCATATAAACAGATTTATTTCTCTGTTTACATGCTTCTGTTATTCTATCTATATGATTTATAAAACCACATTGGTGGACGTACTTATCTATTGCAGATAGACGACTTTTTTTGACAAGAACCCAATGTAAGGAAATTTATTGTATATGATGTACTTCATGGCGACGTTGACCTCCAACAAACCGCCATTTGGAAGTAATATACAATATTTTAACAGCGTAAATAGCACTACCATATAACGGTTTTTTTTATTGGCGTTTAGTAGTGCTTTTTATTAAATATAAACCTATAAACCATATAACACGTTTTTCTATACCTGTTTTTAATTCAGTAGGAACAATAAAATGTATAGAGGTGGTCTACTATGCGTAAAAAAGAAGATAAATATGATTTTAGAGCCTTTGGTTTAGCCATTAAAGAAGCTCGATTGAAACGAGGTTTAACTCGTGAACAAGTGGGAGCATTGATTGAAATTGACCCACGGTACTTAACTAATATTGAAAATAAAGGGCAACACCCCAGCATACAAGTTCTTTATGACCTTGTATCGTTACTTCATGTTTCCGTTGATGAATTTTTCTTACCTGCTAATAACTTGGTAAAAAGCACCCGACGATTACAGATAGAGAAATACATGGATAGCTTTACAGACAAAGAACTATCCTTAATGGAATCTTTAGCCAGCGGTATCAACGAAGCAAGAAATATCGAAGACTAATTAAAAGAATCCATACATAACGGAAAGAGCCGATAAAATGAGATTGTATTAATCTCATTTTATCGGCTCTGCGTCTTTGCGTCTGGCTCTGTAATCACAGTTACTTTGAACTGCTTTATTTCAATTAAATTTTCTTGTCTGCATTTCGGACAATAGAGGGGGAATTTTTTTAATTCAGTATCTTCCCTTATCTTTAATCGTGTTTTATTTCCACATACAGGACACAATATCCACTTGTAGTTTATAATAACTATCTCCTCCTTTACACTTTAATTCAAATCTTTATTAAAAAATATTTCATCTTATTTAACAAGAAACCATATTTATATAACAACATAAAATACACTAAGTTATTTTATTGAACATATATCGTACTTTATCTATCCGACTATTTGGACGACGGGGCTGGCAAACAGGTTCACCGGTAGTAACATGGTACCCTTTTAACTCTGTTAAACAAACACTACGTCCATTTGTAAAGAAAGTTAAATCACTACGATATTCTTGAATACACCGAGCAGGGATTTCTCCACTAAGAATGACCTCATTATTTTTCAATTGAGTGTCTACGATGTTCGCACAATATTTAGGAGCATCGTTGTATGCTCGTGAAAGATATTCCTGTGGCGCATAAATTTTAAAACTAAGATATGGCTCTAACAATTCTGTTCCAGCTTTTTTTAAGACTTGTTCCAATACAATAGGAGCAAGCATCCGAAAATCTGCTGGGGTACTAACAGGGCTATAGTATAAGCCATACTTAAAACAGATTTTACAGTCCGTCACATTCCAACCATATAATCCTTGTTCGCAACCATAGCGTATCCCTTCCATAACTGCATTTTGAAATGATTGATTTAAGTATCCAAGAGAAACCGAGCTCTCATACTGCATTCCACTTCCCAACGGAAGCGGTGATACAGATAAACCAATGGAAGCCCAGAAAGGATTTGGCGGCACTTCGATGTGAATGGTATACTCTGCTTTTTTTAACGGTCTTTCCATATAAATGACTGTAGGCTCTTTTATTTCTATCTCCACATGATACTTTTCTTGCAGCAGAGCACAAGTCACTTCCATTTGTACTTTCCCTAAGAAAGAAAGTATGATTTCATGTGTCGCAGAATCCACATAATATCGCAGAAGCGGGTCACTGTCGGAGATTTCTAAAAGTGCATCAAGTAACATTTCCCTTTGTTGAGGTTTGCTCGGTTCAACAGTCGTTTGCAGCAGAGGGAGGGGATTTTCAATTCTCTCTCTCTGTGGCAATAGCTTTGTATCTCCAAGAACACTATTTAACTTCAAAAACTCATTCTGCAAAATAACAATTTCCCCGGAATAAGCCTTATCGATTTTACATAATTCACCATTTATTGAAGTATACATTTCTGTAATTTTTATTTTTTCCTTTTCCGATATTCTAACCGAATCTCGCAAATGCAGTACGCCACTATAAAGACGTATATATGCAAGACGCTGTCTTTTTTCCGAATACTCAATTTTGAAAACTTTTCCGCAAAGTTCAGACTGACCTCGATGTGTTGATGAATAAAATTTATTCGTAATCACTTCTATAAGGTTATCAATCCCTATATTGTTTTTTGCACTTCCGTGATAAACAGGGAACAGAGAACAATTCTGAAATCTTATGCTTTCCTCTTGTTCGAGTTCCAATGCTTCTAATGATTTACCGGACATATATTTCTCTAAAAGGTCATCGTTTCCCTCTATTACCGTATCCCATTGTTCAGATTCGGTAAAGTTCGTCACACACATATTAGGATACAGTTCTACCTTCTGTTTGATTACAATTTCGGCAGAAAGTTTCTCTTTAATATCCTGATAAACCGTTGATAAATCAATTCCATTTTGGTCAATCTTATTGATAAAAAAGATTGTGGGAATCCCCATTTTCCTAAGTGCATGAAATAATATACGAGTTTGTGCTTGTACGCCATCTTTTGCAGAAATCAGTAGAATTGCCCCATCTAAAACTGATAATGAACGATATACTTCTGCTAAGAAATCCATATGTCCTGGCGTGTCTATGATGTTCACCTTCGTATTTTCCCACTGAAAAGAGGTTATTCCTGTCTGAATTGTAATTCCTCTCTGACGTTCTAAAAGCGTATTATCCGTCCTCGTTGTACCTTTGTCCACGCTTCCTAATTCTGTAATCGCTCCACTGTTATATAATAAGCTTTCTGTTAAGGTAGTTTTTCCTGCATCAACATGAGCTAAAACTCCAATATTAATAATTTTCATGTGATTTTCCTCCATTCAAAAACCCAAAAGGGCATAAAAATCCCAGTGATAAATACTTTTATCACTGGGATTTTTATGCATAACCATAGGTATACAAAGCATACAGATATTCTCTGGATACTTTAGAATCACATGATAAAGGTATTCTTAAACTGGGTACAAAAAACTAAGCCCTCCTAAAAAAGGACATCCAATTATTTGTTCCCACTATCAAATTGACAGTTTATTTAAGAATACCTTGCCGCATATTTATTAACTCCTTTTAAATAGATACTTTAATTATAGCACGTAAGAGCATATTTGTAAAGGAATCTCCAATTTTTTATCAAAGAGAGTACGTGATTACAAAATAGCTGTAATAATGTACCAATATTTGTTATTCTATAATCTTCCAATTACTCCCGTTCTTTTCAAGTACCAAATCAAATTGAGATACCTGCGTTGCTTTGGTCTGCTGGTCGATATACTCCACTGTCAGCGATACCGTGACTTGATTATCCTTACGATTGTGAATAGGATTTACCAGTTCTTGAAAGATGTACTCTTTTCCGATTGGTTTTAATATCCCGTCATTCACATAGTAGGAAAGTTCACTGGCTGTCGCTGTAGGATAGAGCTTGAAGAACGTCGTTAAAAACTCATTGATTTCATTGGTTGTAATGGAATCAACCGTCCCCTCACTTTCAATGGCTTTTGGTTTATAACTTGATTTCTTAGGTATGTTGGTAATGGTCGGATTCTTAACCAGTACCATATTTCCAGAACCATCTACATAGACACTCACTATATAAGCAGAGTGGACGGTCTTTGTATTTTCTCCCTCTGTAATGAGCTGGTCTACACTGTAGGTTACATTAAACTCATTGTCGCCAGTTGGCTCTACCGTCCATATCTGAAATCCTCTTACAGAAGACGATACAGGAATATCTTTGCGTACTGTATCAACATTGAGAGCTTGAAGTTCATCTGTCAGATAGCCTTTTAGACTTTCCATTCGATTATCAATGGACTTATCGGATTGCTCCCATGAATAGTAGACTTTCGCAAAGTTCTCTACAAAATTTTCTACATGATGAGTATCAACGTATTCCTTTTCTATGATAGTTGTTTCGTGAATAGTATGAGTATCTATAGCTGTAAAGTGCTTGAATATCGCAAAGCTGAAACTAAGCCCTAAAAGTACCCACAAGGCAATCACAACCTTTTTATGAGGATTGACCTTATAGTAGACACGAGGTTTCTTTTCCTTTGGTATCTGTTTTTCTTTATTCTGATTTTTTCTAAATTTCATCATTAAATCTTCCTTTCTCATTGTTTGATTCGTCCTGCTCCCACTAAATGCTGTTGCCAGTAGGGGCTTGTTAAGTCGGCATAACCGATTGGGTCGCCTGCATGAAACATACGGTTATTGCCAAGGTATATCCCAACATGAGTAATATAAGAGCCAGCGTTATAGGTAGAATGAAAGAAAACCAAATCGCCAGCTTGTGCTTCCGATAGTGGGATATGCTGGGTCACATCATATTGCTGTTGTGCGGTTCGTGGTAAGTTAATTCCAGCTTTTCCATACGTCCATTGTGTCAGTCCGCTACAATCAAAAGAAGTAGTCGGGGAAGCTCCACCGTAAACGTATCGCCAGCCCTCATATTTCAGTGCTTCGTCCATGATGGCTTGTACCGTATCATCATCAAACTCTGTTGTGACAAGATACTGCGTTACCAGTTGCACATAAAACATATTGCCATAGTTGTATCGCCAGCCCCCATTGATAGGTATGGCTATGGGATTGGGGTAAGACACTTTTTCGCCACCTGAATACTCTTTTGAGAAACTTTGAGCCAGTTCAAAGGTATATTTATTTCCACGATTAGCCACATACCCTAAGAAACCACCACCATAATTGTAGGACTGGATAACCGATTCTAAATCTACACTGAGCCTTTCGCTACTGGCTAATAATTCACTGAAATACTTCACACCTTGCTTAATGGATTCTTCTGTACTCAATGAATTAGGTGGAAGACCGAGGGATTCCGAGGACTGCATAACATCTTCCGCAGTACCGCCCGATTCCACCTGTATAATCGCAAGAAGTATGTTGACATATTCTTCAACGCCATATTCTTTGGCATATTTTTCTACCATAGGCTTATGAGCCAGCACTTCTGCGGAAACATTCACACCTCCATAATGAATATTGGAAATTCCGCTGTCCTGTTCATCTGAAAATAAAATGGCAACAAACAGAAGCAGTGAGAAGACCATCAAGAATAATCCAGAACCACCAATCACTAAAGTTTTCAACTTCATGGTTTCTTACCGACTTTCTTAATGGTGGCGGTTTTGATTGGTGGTCTACTTCTTGTATTTTGTAGTGGTACTCTTTGAACAGTAGACGGACGTTCTTTTGTGATTGGACGTTGTGAAGTTCTATCTGCTGTAGTGGTTGAAGTTGCTGGCTTTTGAACGGTTTTTTCTTGAACGGTATTGCCTTGGCGTTCCACTTTTGGACTTGAAAAATCGGACTTAACTGCTGGACGCTCTTGTTTGGCTTGTTGAGATTCCTTATATGAAGTCTGAATATTAGACTGTTTTGAGGTCTGTTCATCATGATATTGTTCTTGTCTTGTAGTCGGTCTTTCATGAACAGAAGAAGCAGGCTGTTTTTTCTGTTTGACCTGTTCCATTTCAGAGCGACGCTTCGCAATGGTTTTTCGCCTTTGTTCCTGCTGTTCCTTGCGTCCACTGGCTCTGTCCGCTTTGGTTTGAGAAATACTACTGGTTAAATCACGGACATTCTCTTTTACTTTGGATTTTCCTTGATATACTGCATATCTTGCATTGGTCGGCAAATCTTTAACCTGTTCTTTCAAACCACTAGCAGTGTCTACCATTCTGTCTTTGGTATCAGCTACTGTACCGATGGTTTGACCGATACGTTTTCCAAGTGTTGATTTTTCCTTTCCGTCTGGTCGGGAGTGATCTGCTTGTGTCCTTGCAGAACTCCCCGAACCCGACTGTCCTTTTTTACCTGTAACAATGGCAGACCCAGCCCCTAGAGTAGTCATGGAACGTCCAAGTTTCCGCTGTAGACGGTGCATGTGAGCGTGCATAAGCATACGAGGTTTTCTCATCACACGACTTCCCACACTTTGAGAATCGTTACTCTGTAGAGAAAACATACTCATTAAATCGCCCAGCTTGAAGTAGATTCCTGCAAAGGTCACAATCTGTAGAAAAGCAATCAAAAAGAACGGATAACCAGCCGATAAGGTATAGAGCATGGTTGAAATACTAAATGCTGTCGTAATAATCAATGTGATTCCAGCTCGTGTCAAAATGGTATTAAAGAGCTTTGTTATGGCTCGTTTTGACATACCATCAAATGATGGAATCATGCTTAAAATAAAGCTCACAGGCAGAAACATAGCATAGATGATAAAAAGTACCTGCGAGAAAATCATGATTCCTGTTAATAGGAATACAAATATGGAAATCCCAATATTGAAGACAAATAGGAAGAAGACTGTACCTAAACGGTTAATGGTCTTTGTAATGGTTAGATTGGTATTGCTTCTGTCTTCAATTTCTTCCGCAACAATTTTTTCTCTGTCTTCGCCATTGTTGGAATCTGGGCTGGTGGAGAGCAGGCTTTCCACACGGTCAATACCGATACTTTCAATGTCTGAACTGTTGTATTGAAGCAGTAGCCACGGTTGCTGAACCTGTATGGAAAACAGGCTATCTCTGATTAAGTCCACGCTGTCCTTGCCTTGACTATCGGAATGGGGCATGACAATCTTCGTGCCAAGTGATAAACTGGCATTACTGATGTCTGATGAAAAGTCATTGATTTTTTTAATGTAGTCGGGAGCGTAGGCAATAAAGGAAGCCGATAGGATAAACACCAGCACAAAATTCATAATGGCATGAATTGCCTTTGTGGTTTCTCTCTTTATCAGTCCCGTATAGGCAACATAAACCCCAAGAACCAAAATCAAGAGTAAGAGGAATCCAACATAGAAACCCTCTGTTGAAAATCCGTTTGCACTCACACCAGCTAAGGTCTGCATATTCTTACCAATGGAATCTGCTGTAGCGGAAATGAAGTCTAAGGAATAGGCTTCCTGTACTAAGTAACCTGTCGCATTGGAAACATACAAACTGATTGTCCAAATAAAATTGGTAATGGCATATAGTCCATACATGACCTGTTTTCCAATCCCGTCCGACCAGTTCCACGGAAGCCAGCCCCAGCTATTATCCACATAAAAATCCAGTTGATAGTTTTCAAGTGGGTATCGGCTGTATTCATTTGCCACATTGACCGTATCATCTACCAAGCCCGCAGCTTGAACCACCGTTCCCAGCATGGCTAAAAGAAAAATGGCAATCACAAGTGTGAAAGCCACTGTCATTGCCACTTTACCTAGACGTTTCAGCGTCCAGTTTGATTTTATTCTGTTTACTATTGATGGTTTCACATTTACACCTCTTTTCGCACAGGTGGTCTGGTATCAAAGGCATGGAGCAGTTCTTCAAATACAGGGTGGAACTGTATCACACCGACACGACCATATAAATCACTGATAAGGCATTGCCCGTTTTCCAAATCACGCAATCGCTTCTGATTGTTTTCGTCCTCTGGGTCTACACCAAAAAAGGCTAAGGTCTTTTTAATCTCGTTAAGGTCAGTGGAACGAAATGCAAATTTTAAGCCGAGGTTATTTTTCAGTTTTTCATCTAAGAGGTCGTCTGTATTTTGGGTCACGAAATATACCCCAGCGTTCATAGCACGACCAGCCCGAACCAGCTTCATAGATAGTGTTTTTCCTTGTGCTACCTGTAAAAAGCTCCATGCTTCGTCTAAATCTACAATCTTGAAAATGCTTCGGTCTGTATGGATAAAGTCTAAAGCAAAGGTACTAATGACAATCAGCATAGCAACGGATAAAAGCTCCATAGTGGTATATTCCTCAAAGGAAGTTTCCTTGTCGGGAAGTACCAAGTCCGCAACCTGTATAATGTTCAGTTGTTTTTCTAAGCTGATAGACTGCTCCACATAACCATTACTGAATAATAAATGTGCAAAGTCATAGTCTGTAAAACTTTCGATATGGTCGGCTATACTGGTACTTAGTGGCGTATTCTCAACCCGTAATTCCTCAATCACTTTCATCAACCCTCGTACTTCACTATTGGTTACTGCACGAATGGCTTTTCTAAGGATTGGGAAGCGTTCCCCATCACGAGAGGAAATCCCCGTAAGGAATGTCAGAATATCAATAGCCAGTGATTCAGAATCTTTGGGATTTTTCATAATCACATAAGGGTCAAGTAAGCCTTTGTTTTTCTCATCAGAAGTCAGAGTGACGATATTGATTTCATGGGAAATCTCTGGCAAGGTTTCTTTCCATCTGCCACGTTCTGCTTTTGGGTCTACAATCACTGCTTGTGCCCCATAAAGCACCGCATAATAGACGATAAGGTTATTCGCAAAGGATTTACCACCACCCAGCGAACCAACAAAAGCCGACGCTAACGCATTGGTTACTGAACCCTTAACCCCTTGACTGGCAAGAGCAGGTTTCAGATAGACATTGCGTCCAGTATCTAAGCTGTAGCCAACATAAATCCCCTCATTTTCCCCCAGCATTTGAGTAGCACCAAAACCTAAACCAGCGAGGAAATCAGAGGTCACGTATTGAATATAATCATTCATATAACGCTTGCTGGCAGGTAAAAATTCTTCATGTAAGCCGAGCATATCCCCAAATGGTCGTACCAGTTTTACGCTTAAATCGTCATAAAAATCTTTCACTTCATTACAACGACGTTTGAGTTCGTCAAGATCATTTGCTGATACCCTTACCACATAAGACAGCTTGTACATAGATTCCTTGCTTTGGTCTAAATTGGTTTCCAGCTCATTCACACTTTCCAGAGCTTCCGCCACATTGGAGCTGGTTTCATTATCACTTTGCCAAGCGTGGTTATCCAAGTCTTTCAGTTCTTTCTTTTTATTGCGGACAGTAGATAGGGCTTTACGATTCGCTACAATTTCCACATTCATTGACGTATCAATCGGGAATGTAAATTGCTGTTGCTGGTAGTAGAAGATTTCAGAGGACGGGAAGTCCAGTTCTCCGACAATGCTGTTAATGGTAAAGTAAGCTACATAGACGGTTTCATCTTCCTGCTGGATTTTCAAATATCGCTGTTTTTCTTCCACCAAACAGCGAGTAGGCTTAATCAAGTCATAGTATTTAATCAGCGTTTCATTATCCAGCTTTTTCTTTGATAGATGGTACTCATACTCTTCATAGGCAGTGCCTGTCTGTCCGTAAAGGTGTTCAATCAGATAGCCGAAGTCGTCCTTATCTAACCTGCGGATTTTGAAACGACGAGAGATTTTATTTTCTAAGAGCTTTTCCATCTTCTGAAAACGCAGGATTTCATCATTACTCATACTAACAAAATCGCCCATCAGCTTATGGTTCACATCATAGACAAAATCAGACAAAGCATTTTTTGCTTCAACGGTAAGACTTTTCATAGAAAACTCCTGATCGTTGAGAAGCAACTTAAAGCCGATAAAGAAACGGTAGTTCACTTGATTTTCGCCAATCATGGATATTAAAGCGTCTGTCTGTTGGTCGATTTTGTCATAGGCAACCGCTTTGAGCTTGCCAGTGACTTCATTTTTGGAACGCTCTTGTGCAGAACGTATGCTGGATTCTGTACTGATTTGTAAAGCATGAATTTTGCCATCACGATTTTGTGCGATAAGCTGTCTGAAAGAATCATGCACTTGTATTTTCTGTTCTGGACTTAGAAATGAGTAATTGTAAGGAACAAGCTCATAGTAAGCATAACATTCCCCGTCTTTATTCCAGACGAGATTGTTTTCAATGTATTTAATTGGATATGCCATAAAATTCACTCCTAACTGCTGTAATGGCTTCTTGTGGCTGGTTTCTGCCAAGCGTTACTTTTTTTCCTGCATAGGTCAGCTTTGGTCGCAGTGCATAAGCAATGACAGACTTCAAAAATCCATAAGGCTTTTTACCATCAAAAGTTTTTGTAGACATAAACCATGTGAAAGCCACAGGAATCCCAAAGTATTTGAGAAATGCTCCCTCTATCATGGAAAGAGGGGGCAAGTTGCCAAGTATCATCACTGCAAAGAGTGACACGACAAACCACGTGGAGTGTGTTGCTCTGCTCACTCGCGTGGAACGTTGATATAATAAGATTTTGAGCAACTTAGGGTAATTCCTAGGTTGCTCTTTTTAGTCTTAAAATGACGATTTAGGGGCTAACCGTAGACTTAATAGAAATGCTTTCAAGCCTTGAGTTGACAGGTTTTACACCGTAGAGTTGATAGCTTAGATGATTTTGATAACGGTTACGTGATATAATATATTATCGAACTTTCAAGGGAGACATGATCATGAAGCAGATTTTTATTTTTTCGGATACACAGAAAGACAATATTTCATATTTTGAACGTGAGCCTGCAATTTTGGTTTCGATGAGTCGAAGTGACCTTCCATATTTAAAAGAACAGGATTTCGCAAATTATCCAGCTGTTTACGTTTTGATAGGTGGGAATAAACGATATGTTGGACAGGCTGTCGGACAATCAATCTCGCCTAGGCTATCGCAGCATTTCCTCAAAGAAGACAAAGCTTGGGTTGAATCTGTTTTGTTCTTTGTAAGAGCTGATTGCAAAATGTTAAAAGCAGATACTGATTATCTTGAAAGAAGACTATCCAAGATTTCCAAGAAAAATCCGACTACGAAATGATGAACTCGACAGCTGGTAACAGTTCATATATCGATAAACTTCAAAAAGCTAAATCAGACCAATTGTATGATACAGTGTTTGAAATCATTGATGAGATTGCAAACATAGATTTGTTTGGTACTTCTGAAGACAATGAAACTCCAACTTATGAATATAGCTCTTCTGGATAATATGAAATTAAATATGATGGGAAACAGCTATCTTCGAAATCGGCCAGAGGTTTATTGGTTGATTTTGTTTCACAGCTATTTATTGATGAAAAGTACACTGAGCAATTGCAAGAGTTTATTGTGGATGAGACACCTTCGTTTGCTATGATTCTAGGGCGGAAACCGTCAACTTACAATGGTAAGCCTAATTCAGCAAATGTTGCTGAAGGTGTATGGGTTTATGCAAATTTCAACAAGAAAACCGTCAGAATTAAGATTGAAAAACTGGCTCGTCAGTTAGGGATTCCGGTTAAAATAAAGTGGAACTAATATTTGTTATCTCGCCTTTAGTAAAACTATGCTGAAGGCTCTTAGTTTTCATAAAAAGTTTGCGTTCGCGAAAATATTTCATACTTCGTGTAATATTAATAGCTCATAAATGATATAATAGAAAGTAACAGTAGAATAGAGGTGCAGTATGTCAATTTCTTATAATAAATTATGGAAGTTATTGATTGATTTGAATATGAACAAAACTCAACTCCGTGAAATCTCAGGTGTCAGCCCGAATGTTATAGCAAAATTTGGGAAAAATGAGTTAGTGGCGATGGAATCATTATTGAAAAGAACATTGTTGTTGATTTCAAAAGTGGGGTGAGAGTGACTGTAGAAATTTAATTTGAATAGATAGAACTAGACATTAATGTGGGTAGCCATATTAACGTCTTTATTGATTGGATTTCATAAAATGATTTATGATATAATATATTATGTAAAAAATAGGCTGGAGGCGAGGTTCTGTGAGCAAATGGAATACGATTGATGAATTAAGGGATATTTTTATTCGTAAATATACGGATTCTGAGTTGAGTAATGAACTTGAAAAGGCCTGCAGCGAAGAATATGAATTGATGCGTGATTATAATGGGCGTCAGATTTTAGAGTTATTACAGAATGTAGACGATGCCTATGGAGATATAAAATCAGAAAACGACTCCAGCAATGATGAAGTGAAAGTTCGGATAACCTATAAAAATAATATTTTGGAAGTTGGAAATACAGGTACGTCATTTTCAAAAGATACAATTGAAAGACTGTGCTTAGGAAGAGCAAGCAACAAATCTTCACAAAATATTGGAAATAAAGGGACTGGTTTCCGTTCTTTGCTAAACGATGCTGAGTGGGTTGAATTGTATTCGGGAGAATTTGCTATTCGATTTAGTGAAGAATTCACGAAACGTCTGTTTGAACAATATGTATCTAGAGACTCAGACAAATTCAGTGAACTAATTTTTGAACAGCAGAAAAATTGGAAAAAAGAAGATTACGATCTATGTTTTCCGATAATGAACTGTCCTCAACCAATAAACAAAGTTGATTCTGATTTTGATACGTTAATCCGAGTAAAGCTAAAAGAAACTAATTTAAGTAAAGGCACGAGTGTCGCTAAACAACTTCAGCAACCATTTTATAAGTCTTTGTTATTTTTACCCAATGTAACAAAAATAGTTATTGAGACATCTGATGATGAAAAAATATCAGAGAAAATTGTCGATGGGCATGACGTGCTGATAGAAAAAAGTGATGTCACAGGTCAAGCACCGTCTGAAGAATATTTTGTTTTCGATAAAGAATCTAGGATAGGGGATAAAGTTGCTAAAATTGCAGTAGCCGTTTCTAAAGATTCTGATTACGATTACTCCAAAGAAAAACTATATTGCTACTTTCCAGTACGTAACTTTGGTACACCAATTCATGCACTTATAAATGCACCGTTTATAACTAATAATTCACGTGACGATGTCCCGGATGATAGCGAACAAATAAATAAGAAAATATTTATTGAAGTGCTCAAATTTATATCTGAAGTAGCTGAAGAATTATCTAAGCCTGAATATGAAGATATAGCATTAAAAATGGTAACTCCTTTTAAAGAGAATAAACTATGGGACATAGATGTATTTGACTTAAAGAACGAATTCCTGGGTAATTTATCTAATTCCCAAATACTACCGACTGTAAATTGGCAATATATTTCTATCAAAGATAATCCAAAGCTTTTCCTTCAAGAATTCCCAGAGGAGCTAATAGGTGAGACATTTTCCACCTTGTTGCAGTTATTAGAAACAAACGAAAATAACCAACTAGTACAAGAACTTGCTAATTATAATGAATACACTGGCCTGTCGTTTGATGTAGATGAACTATCTGATAAAATCAACATTCTTTCATCTTCTTGGGAAAATAGAATAAGGACAAAAGTGTTCTTATGGTGGAGTGAGCAATATAAAAGTTCTCCGATTGTCCCTAAGCTATTAAAGGACAATAGTGACAATTGGTTGATGAAATCAGATAAGGTATTCTTACCGACCGATACAGGTGTTACTGTGCTTCCAAAAGAGCTGTCTTCATGGGTAAGATTATGTATACTTAATCAAACATATGTTGATGAGTTAATTGACCAAATTAAGAAATCATCAAGTTGGCAAAATAAGTGGGAAGAAACAGCTAATGTATATAAAGCTGAACGTACAGGAGATAAACGTATTCTAGATGCATTCAGTGAAAAATATCTTGCAATTGAATTCACTGAGCAAAGCAGCTCAGATTTGATTATAGGGACGATTAACCGCCAAATTGATACTGTTGAAAAATCTATCAGTTTCATTAATTGGTTTTATGATAACTACAATGAAAAACTATTAGCTGGAAGTGAGTTGTCTAAACTCCCATTTAATCTTCCAAACGTTGCTGGTGGCATTCAGCCCTCTAATAAAATCTATCTTGGAAAAGAGTATGGCAATGAATTAGGAGATAAGCTTTTTCAAGATACAGATTACATGGCATTGAAAAAAATAGATTGCTCTAGCTTTGCTAGGGAAAGTGATTTTCTATCATTTATTCTTAAATGTGGAGTTTCAAAATACCCTAAGATTTATGATAACAATTTTTTGAAAAATGATGATGACTTTAAAACATTTATTGAAAACAAATATAAGAATGAAATAAAATATAAGAATACTAATTATTTAACGTCTAAGGACATCAGGAATTTTAAAGAATTAATAGGCAAATTAGACACAAAAGACATTGTCAATTGGCTTAATCAAGATGAAGAATTGACAGATTTATTATCTTCGGTAAAAAAAGAATCAAGTGCAAGTCAGCAATCAAACTGGAACGGATTTTCCTTTTATTCAAATGAGTATGTGAAATACATTTTGAATAAAACACCATGGATTGAAATTGACGGAGAGAAATATAGTCCCAGACAAATTGTGCTATATGAAAAGCTTAAGGCACACGTTCCGGGATTGTATGGAGTTTCTGAACAAAGCTTAATGGAACTCTTGGGGCAACGCATTGTTGAACAGTTGGATTTCAGAAAAAATATGGCGATGTTTTCGGATGATGAAATAAGAGCTATATTAGTTGAGTTACCAAAATTCGATAAAGGTGAAATAAGTCGCAGATTATATAATGAACTTATCAGAAATAAAAAAGGAATGAATCCTACTTATTCTACCGAAGGATTATCAGTCTTAGCCAAAGATGGCTTCTTTTACCCAAACAAAGAATTAAGGTATGCTGATAAGCGACTGCCAAAATCAATAGAAAAACAAATGCGTTTTATTTACGTGCCTGAAAAAGCTAGTACAACTACGATATATGAATGGCTTGGGGTTGAACGCTTCAAAACAAATTTAAAATTGGAAACATTTGAGTTATTAGAAGATTATTCTGAGGATTTCAAAAAAGAGATTGATGATATCAAAACTGCGGTATTATCTACGATAGATGACAATAGTAAGAATGTTAGTTCATTAAAACGTATTCAGATTATTCCATGCAGCAAAATATCTGCTAAAGATGTTGAGCAAGATGGTCAGTCAATCGTTTTGGAAGATTATTATTTTGTGGAAAGTAAAGGAAAATTCTACTTAAAATTACCTGCTAATTCTATTGAAATTAATCAATTACGTTTGATTGATACGTTTTCTTCAACAATCGTAGATATATTCAAGCAGGTGTTAAATCTAAGCTTAGATTTGAATTTGATTGAATTGTTAATTTCCCGAGATACGGAACATAAACAAAGAAAAATAACTGAAGAATTCGGTGTAGATAAGTGGAATGAATCGTTTGAGCTATTGTTTAGCGAAAATGCGTTAAATAAAAAAGTTAATGACTTTTTGTTGTCAAATGGACTAAATGAAGAGGAATATCCTACCATTTTTGAAATTGACTATTCATATGCATTAAAAGAAGAAGAGTATCAATTGTTGGCGATAGCTCTAGAAAGCATTTCAAAAGATATTGAGGATTTGAATGGATTGTCAGAATTGATTCATTTGGATATTCGTGAATTTTGGAAACTGAAATTAAGATCTTATCTAGATAAGAAAGCGGAACATTACCGCCAGATTTTATATAGCAATGCAAATAAGAGCGATGATGAAATACTAAAAGAAACATTCCTAGAAAAAATTGATAGATACAAAGATTATCAATTTGAGATTTCTGAAATTCCAAATTCAGTTCAAGTAGACATTGAGAAAGAAAGTAAGAAGAGATTTCCAGAGCTAAGCGTGTCAATTACTGATGAGATTGACATTGATGGCATGTATGATAATAATGTCGAAGAGTTAGTCACGGTTGCAGCTATTAAAATAGATGATTTTGATTATTATATTAATGGTCATCAAAAAGTTTCCTCCTTACTGTATTTTGGTATTCCGTCCCGTTTAAGAGAAGATATACTGAAATTCATTACTAAAGAAAATGAAGTTGATTTGAACGGAGAAAAATCTGGCATCCCTATTGAAGGAACATCAACTGTTCAAACCATTCTTGAACCATCGAATAGTGATAGTAAGAAAGGTAAAAACACACGAAATGGAGAAAGAAGTAAACGAGATTATGATAATAGAAACTCCGCAAATGATGATGCTGGTGAAACAGCAGAACAAATTGCTTACGCTGAATTGACTCAGAATCAAAAACTTAATGTAATTTGGAATTCGAAATATTCTAGTAAATCTTCAGATCGTAATAAGCAGCCACCAAACGGAATTGTTTGTGATATGTGGGTTCATGACCCAGAGAATGGGAATATGTACTTTGAGGTAAAATCATCAATTACAGAATTTGAAATGTCGATTAATGAATATAATTCTATGTCAGCTAACCGTGACTCTTACGAGGTCGTTTTAGTCAATCGTGATACCAAAGAAATAAGTCGTCATAAATTTGATGAACTTGATGGATTGAAACAGGCAAGTAGGTATCTTTTCAAATTTAAGCAAAAGAGAAGTGACGGTTGAGTGATTTGTTCCCACAAACCTATTCAATCTATCAACTCAAAAATCATAAACAACCATTATTATAGTAGGAAGATACAAAGTGTACTCTCAACGCACGTTGAGGCCGTAGCATTGCTTGTCCGAGCTGAGGCATCAGCGAAGTAGGTGAAATTGTAAAAACTTTCATCTTAAGTAATTTTCCAAACATTTGGAATATAAGGAGAGGAAAATGATTTTAGAAACGGAGAGATTGATTCTTCGCCCATGGGATAAGACTCGTAGAATGAGGAGGGAAACCGACGAAATGATACGGTAAGTCCGAACCACTGAGTGCGTGGCTCTGCTCTTCCGATCTGGGACAGCGAAAAGTAGAAGGGGATGGTATTGGTATCAATCAATGAGTAACAAAGTAACAGCATGATTCGAAACATTTGCTTGTAATTTGCGGAGGAACATCAATATGGATGGAATAACAAAAGATTCTATAAAAACGGCTAAACTAATAAAACAATTATGGCCCCAATTGACCGATAAAGAAGCTATTGATGAAGTAAAAAAATATACGAATGGCAAAAATACTGCAATCTTTACTGAAGTTGAAGGTGACACAATTGTAGGTCTAGCACTATGTTCACTCAGATTTGATTATGTTGAAGGTTGTAAATATAGTCCTGTTGGATTCTTAGAAGGGATTATTGTCGACGAGGAATATCGTTTAAAGGATATTGCTAAAAATCTCTGTACAAAATGTGAGGAATGGGCGAAAAATAAAGGATGTAAGGAATTTGCAAGTGACTGTACTTTAACGAATACCGATTCTATAAGATTTCATCTCAATATTGGATTTCAGGAGGCAAATAGAATTATTCATTTTAAGAAGAAATTATAATTTCAGAACGTGGTCAAAATTTATGTATCTTTAGAAAGTGTGAAAGATTGGACGAACAAATTTTTTTGATGGGTGGAAATCTGCCGATTAAAAACCATACGATTGTTAATAAAATTGTGTCATCAAGGAAAATCGAAAGAATTGTTATTTTTACAGTTTTTCGAGATAATTGGCAACCCTATATGAAAAAGTACACGGAAGTTTTCCAAAGTCAATTTCCTAATCTAAACACTGATTACTTACTTTTGGACACTGAGCAGATTGATTTTGATAGCTATCTAGATGCTGATCTAATTATTATCGGTGGTGGAAATACGGAAAAGTATTTAGCTACTTACGTCAATCAGCAGTTCAACAATTATATCGATCGTATGCTGAATAAAGGGGCGAAAGTTATGGTATTTTCTGCAGGAGCCCTATTATTAGGAGAAAAAGTCTATGTTTCACCTAATGACAATTCAGATCATCAGATAAAGATTAAAAATGGGTTGGGACTTTTTAGTCAGTTTTTAATTAGTGTCCATTATGATTCCTGGAATGATAAAGCAAATAAGGATAGAGCTGAAGAACTCATTAATGTTCCCATAATTCCGCTAAATGATCATTCCTGTCTTGTATTGGATAAACTTGGAAACATCACAGAGAAAATTGACTAGTTTTAATCAGGCGAATCTGAATCTACGAAACTAAAGTATTGACGAAATGAATAATGAAAAGCCTTGATTGTAAGGCTTTTTTTGTGTTTTTATGATAGAATATAGGTAGTTATAATCGAGAGCAACTAAGAAGCAGTAAAAAATATTATATGTAGAATAATCAAGATTAGGAAGATAAAATGACAGAAATTGATAAAAGGAATTTAAAAAATTATCTTTATTGTACATTTGGAATTACTTATATAGCTTGGGGGCTTCTTGCCATATTTACTCAATCTCATATTTGGGGATTAGAAACATTTATAGGGAGAATGTTACATATAGTAGGTGCACTTGGTCCAGCTATTGCAAGTGGCTTTTATTTGAAAAGTAATAATATAAAATTTAAACATTTTGTATTTAATAAAAGAAAAAATAGTAGTATTTATTTCGTTATTCATTTGTTAGCAATTTTGATACTATTTTCTGTATCTTCCTTAGAATTAAACGGAGTATCAATTTATCTGATGCCATTATTATTTATACAACTAATTTTTTTTGGTGGTGGACATGAAGAATTAGGATGGAGAGGAATACTACAACCATTACTTGATAAAAAATATACATATTGGCAATCTAATTTGATTGTAGGATCAATTTGGGGGATTTGGCATCTGCCTTTATGGTTTATAGTTGGAGAAAGCCATCAAGGATTTCCTTTTATTTTATTTTTTATATATACATTATTTTTAAGTTTTGTTTTAGGGCTTCTTTATCGTCAAACGAAATCTGTGGGATACTGTCTATTATTTCATGCGTTCGCAAATTTGTTAAATCTCTATTTTGTGTTAAAAATTAATGTTACGTTTATTATCATTTTTGTTGGTTATTTAATTTATACTATATTGGCTAGTAATAGAATTAGTAAGGAAAAGGATTTTAAATTATAGAATGGATGATGTTTCTTTTGGAAGAAGTGATCAACTTTCCGTTCTACAGTATCATTTTAAAATGTTTTTAATTGCCTTTTGTTTATTAGTATACAAGCAGAATATTACCACATGTTGAGTGTGTAAGTTTGTTAGAGAAACGAAGTTAATCCTCAAAAGGTTCACTGAACCTTTTGAGTCCGCCAATGGGATAGCTGTCGTAGAGTAAGAAGTTTACGACGAAACGATAGGGTAACAGCGAACCGCCGAGTATGTTAGCCTTTAAAGAATGTTTTAAGAAGATGGAAAAAAGAATTTGCTTTATTCTAACGGCTACTAACTAATCAGTATTATATTATGAAAAATCAATCTACGGATAATTTAGATGAGGTTATAAATGATTATATTAGAGTTATATCAAAATAATTATTCAAAGGATTTAGTCGCTTTTGATTCCATAGAAGATGGGAAAGCCTTTGTAGCTCAAACCCCGGGATACACTCTGGAAACAGAAGATGGTTTTGAAGTGGAGTATTTTAATCCTAAAAACATACCGGATTATATAGAAATTATTTTTAACGGAAATATTGTTCCTTTATCTAAATTTATGTTCGATCCTGAAGAAAATGTAGACATTATTTGGAAAGAGATTTCAAATTTATCCCTCAAAAATGATAGAGTGATCGAAGGATATTCAAAAATTGATGCATATGTCGTTAACAACCATGAAGTTAAAGCCTATGTCGAAACAAGAGAAACGAACTATCGTAAAGCAAAAGACTTCTTAGAAAGCCGCGGATATGAAATCGACAGAAGCTTTTTCGGAAGTGAAGACGGTGAAGCGATTCTTTACAGAAAAAAAGGGAGCGAAGATTGGCATTTCTTGTGTCACTTAGACCCAATGTTTGTAGAGATTGAAGATGTAGAAGGATATGTTAAAGAAGAAGTGGGAGAGATTCAATAGTCAATCAAAGTTCCTTGTGAGTATGTACCTTTGCTAGTAAAAGCGTCAAAACGTTGTAACGAAGGGGGTTAAGAAAATCCTTGAGTGTAAGCCTTCTTCTTGTTTAGAGGGAAATTATTAGAGTAGCCGCTCATAATTTATACTAGATTTGATAACTTATTTGAGATAGATTTTATTTCTATAAATACTAAAAATTTAAAGTTACTGTGTTAAAAATCCTCTCCACTTTTAAACTAATGTATTATAAAAGCCAGTTGACACAAGTGTTACACCTATGATAGAATTAACTTGAGGTGATGAAAATGGCAACTGATAAAAATAGAATAATGATTAGCTTGGATGATAAAAATCTAGAGAAACTTGAAAATTTAGTAGAAGATGCTAGAGATAGAAGAGGAATGCGACTAACAAAGTCCCATGTTATTGAATTACTCCTAAATACTGTTGATTATTTCGATGATATTATGGGGGCTATTTACTCAAAAAAATAAGAGCAAAATTGCTATTATTTTTTTACAAACAAGTGTAACACTAGTGATACAGGAGTGATGAAATGGTTGTTTATATTAGACAAAGCAAACTACCAAGTGAAGTTTCAATTAATAAGTACAATGCTCAAGTAGGTGCCTACTTACAAGGAGAAGAAGTTATTTTATATCAATATTTTTCTGAAATAAAACAGTTAACAAGTGATGATACAGTTGTAGATTATATAACGGAAACTAGAGCATTACTAAAAATGATGGGGTTAGACGTTCCGGTTTATGACTATCCTATTGAGCTCAATGAGTTTTATGGTCGAAAGATTTATGCTGGTATTTTAGGAGAGATTGTAAATATACCTGATAATTGGGGAAAATTTATTAAGCCTAAAGCTGGTTCAAAAGTCTTTACTGGAAGAGTTGTTAATGGAACCAATAATTTAATAGGTATTGGTTTACCTTTCGACTATCCTATATGGATTAGTGAAGTTGTAGAATTCATAGCAGAATGGCGGTGTTTTGTGTTAGATGGTCAAGTATTAGATGTTCGACCCTATACAGGTGATTATCATGTACATTTGGATCCTAGTGTAATTGATGAAGCGATATCATGTTGGAAAGATGCGCCAGTCGCTTATGGGCTAGATATCGGTGTTACTCGTGATGGCAGAACACTTGTAGTTGAAGTAAATGATGGTTATGCATTGGGAAATTATGGCTTATCTCCTTTAAACTCAATCAATTTTCATAAAGCTAGATGGAAAGAAATGGTAAAACCTTATTTTGAAAAAAACGATGTTTTTAGCATTCCTGAAATTGTAAATATAAGTTTATAAAAGAAACATAAGTAAATCTATGATTAACTGCAACAAGTAGGTTGCAGTTATTTGTTTTGAATAATGATATAATAGGTTAAGGCAATAATGAAAACGCTATATATTTGAAAATTGATTAGGAAAGCAGGAAGTATGGAAACAATCGATATGATTATTAAATCATCAACTGAATTTTATAACGATTTAAAAGCTGATGAACATGACAGATATCGTTCATGGGAACATTGCTATTCACATTTTATGACAGCTAGAAAAGAGAATGATGTTAATCTTGATTACCTGAGTTTACAACTTGCATTTTATTTAGCAAGTTGGGGGATGTATAGAGGTTCTTCGTTTCTATTACAAAAGGATTATAGAGTACATATCCCTGTTGTGAGTGAGATTTTAAGCAACAAATATGATTCTCTAGCAGGAATAGAATGTAAAGATTTTAGAAATGAAAGTAATCAAAAATTGCTAAAGGAAATAAATGAATTTATTGCTAATTATTATGATGGAATCAGGCGTGAAGTAAAAGGTCCAGCACTAAAAAACAACTTATCAGAAACACTAATCACAAAGATACTGATGGGCACACTCGGTTGTGTTCCGGCATATGATAGATATTTTGTTTCTGGGATAAGATCACGAAAGATTGCAAGTGGAACCTATAACATTAAATCTATTTTACAACTAGTAGATTTTTATGAAAAAAACATAGAACAGTTAGATTCAGTTCAAAAGAATTTTATTGTTGCTGATATGCTATATCCTCAAATGAAAATACTTGATATGGGATTTTGGCAGATTGGTTTTGACCTAGATAGTAAATAACTATTTACGTCTATATCTGGAATTGATAAATAGATTTACTTTGAAAAGATAGCAACTCTAAATCTGAAGAGATTATTTTTTGCTTAATAATAATTTTTCATTGAAAAGATTTTAGATTATTAACTTTCAGAGTATGATGTACCACAAATTAATTTTATTATGGAAAGCAACTAGATAGCATACTATCAAGATATTTTTAAATAGATGATATTGCATTTTGAATTATAATAAAGGAGTACTAACATGCCGAAATATACCGACGAAGATATTAGGAAATTAAATAAAATCACATTAAAAATTGCTGGTGATTATTTAGGTATAAGTTCACAGGCAGTTGCTATAGGTCTTAGAAATAATCTTCTTCCAATTGGTTTTGCTATTCATAACGAAGAAAGAGACAGACGTTTTACTGAGAGTTGGTCATATCATATTATTGCTGAAAGAATGATTTCTTACAATCACGGTAAGCTATCAGAGATTCGTGTTGAGAATATTGGAACTAGTTTAGATAAAATTATAGAGGAATTTAACGGATTAAAACAAGATTTACTTTTTATATTAAGCGAAAATGCAGAAGTGAAGAATTAGAAGTTTTTGAATTTGCGTTTTCGCTTGGTAAATATAAAAACGGTGATGTAAAATATAAGGGTAAAGGTGTTTCAAATGAAGATGATAAAGACCTTTTCTAGAGAAGAACTCTATGAAGAAATCTGGGAGATAAGTGCAAAACAAGTTTCATTGAAATATGATTTAAGCTATTCAGACTTACTTAAGAAATGCAAAGAATTTGAAATCCCAATTCCAAATGGTAGTTATTGGTATCGTAAGAATACTGGACAAGATTTAAGTGAGCTTATTGTTCCATTACCCCAAAATGACGTAAATGAAGTTAATATTGATAGAAAAAGTCTAAAGAACAATAGAATAAAACCTGCTAAACATAAAGAGGAGAGTTCGGAAGATAAAAATACTGTTAGACTTGATACAACTAGTATAAGAAGTTCATTATCCTTTTTAGAGGACGATAAAATAGAGCTTATTATCGAATCCGTTTCAAACCTAAACCAGTCTCCAAATAAGAGATTACATAAATCTGTAGCTAATCTAAGAGATAAAATCGCAGAGTGGAATAAGAGGGAAAAATCTGCTTCCTATCCTTACTTTGATTCTAGACACAGATATAATAATTTAAAAGAACCTAAGTTTGTAAAAAATATTTCACTTAATTCTCTTCCACGCTTATATCGCTTTTTAGATACACTAGTTACTGTAATTGAAAGAATCGGTGATAATGTAACTTCAAATTGGGATATTCAAATTGATAAGGATATCGTTCGTTTTGAAGTTATAGAATCAACAGACAAAGTAAGTCATGAATTAACAAAAGAAGAAGCTAAAGAACTTGCAGAGTACAATGATAGCGTTAAGTTTAATAGATATGCTTTTAAACCAAGAATAAAGAAGTATGACTATATACTAAATGGGAAATTTCGATTTAAGATAATAGATGGTAAATACATTAAAGATACTAAAGAATTCTCGATTGAGCAATCAATCCCAGAAATAATTGTTTTAATATACCAAGAGTATTATAAAGTTAAGAATTTACGACTTGAACGTGAAGAGAGGGAACGACTATACGAAGAAGAACAAGAGCGAAAAAGAAAATTACAAAATAGAATCGAAGATGAGAAGAAGCGGACAATGTCTCTTCTTAATATGCTAGAAGATTTTCATACAGCAAATGATTTAAGATTGATGGCTGATAAACTGGAGATAGCTGGGAAGCTTAGTAAAGAAGAAATTGATTGGATTAGATCCAAAGCTGACTGGATAGACCCAATAGTTTCTTCAACAGACGAATTATTAGGAAATAGAAATCATGAAAATTCTAGAGAACAAAAAGAACAATATCTCAGTGAGAAAAGGTACTATTGGTAACTTTATTTTTCAAATGTTTATTATGGAAAGCTGTAAATAATGGAGTTATAATTATGACAAATAGTTCAACAATTAATGAGTTTATAAAGAAAACAAAAGAAGCTTTAGCTATATCTGAGCAGGATCCAAGACTTGGAGTTAGAGGCTTTGAATTTGATAACTCAACATCTGAAAAAGATTGTGTTTTGGTTATTGGTTTAAATCTTGCAGGAAATGAAGAAGCTGCAAAAAATGAGAGAACTAAAAAGACATATCTGTATAGTTTGAAAAATAGCATTAAAAGTGATTATGTTTATAATAAATACTATAAACCTATTTATGAACTAATGAATGATATCTTTGATAATGATGCTAAATGGCATTGGTGTAATAAATCATGGGATATTTTAAGTAAAGAAATTGAACATTCTGAGGACAAAAATGTGATACATGAAGAGTATTTAAACCACCAAAATAGAAAAGTATCAATCTATATTGGAGATATGTTCTACTATCATGAAACAAGCTCTAAAAAACTTCCACTTAAAAAATCAATATCTTACCCTCAATACTGCAAAGAAATGTTGGAACTTCACATTGAGCCTCTTATAGAAGCTGGTAAAAGTATAAAATTTGTATACATAAATAATTCACAAGTTTCTCAATGGTTGTGTGATGGTGATATAAAGACATTTACAGTTTTCGGAGATAGGAAAATTCCTGTTTTCTTTGGTGGAATGCTTTCAGGTGGTAGAATGGATTTATTTTCAAAGAAAAGATTAGTTCATGAGATAAAAAATTATTTAAAAAGGATTGAATCATATATATAATAATAAATAATAAAAGATAGATAGATAGTTTAAAAATAATTTTATTTCGATAAAGTTATCGACAATTAATTTCGTTACCTAAATCTAGGTAGAAAGGAATATTATAGTGTTCGAACAGATAGATTTTCAGAACTATGAATCGATTTTTTCAAAAAGTAATTATCCTATTATAGATGAAACGAATATAGCAATAGATATGTCAGGACCTTGTTTATGTTTATCAGGTAAATCTTTTAAAGATTGCTGTAATATTGATATACAGATTGGCTTGGAATTTAAAGAAAGCTATCCTACCCAATCAAATATTATTTTAAACGATTTTTATGATATAAATAAATTTTATCAAAATTTATCAAAAGCTCCTAAAACAAAAAGTGTAGATATTGAGAATGAGTCTAGATTTTATAACCACAAAATAAAATATTGTTCACTATTTGAGATTGATGGAAATAATTGTGATAATTTTATAAAAGAAGCACATACAATGAGTGAGGGTAAAGTTTTTAAAAATTTATCAAATAAGAAGCCGGTGATCACATTTAATGAACATGCGCCCCTATCATTAATATCTTTAAAGAACATTTCAATGTATTACATTAAACAGTCTGCAAAACGTAAAGCAAGTAAGTATCCTATTTTTTGTAATAATCATGATGATTGGCTTTTTAAAGAAATAGAGAAGAGTACTCAAAGCTTTGCTAATACTTATTTGGAGCACTTGGAATATGCAATAAAAGCATGTTCATACGATGTATACTATAAAGTTTTGAATTTGAGATTTTTATCAGAAATTATATCGAAAGAACCTCTCGTTTTTGATATAAATTACCTCTTACGATATTCAAGAGATATTGAATACCTTTTTAAGTTCAAACAGTTTTTAGATAGATTATTAAAATGTCATCTACATTTTACAAAGTTTAAAAAAATACTTGATAAAAATTTTAGATTTTATTGTATTGAAATTCCATCTCATAAAGTTGAATTTTCTTTATCGGAAATAATTCCAGACGAGGAGAATAGTGTTTTATATTTTGTTAATGTCATAAATTTTCCAACTCCAATGATTTTAGTTTCTTATTTTGATAAAGTTGGTGTTAAACAAAAAACTTGGGATGATTTTATTGATATGATTTTTGTTAATTCTACTAATATTTTTTTTACTGAAAAATGCTATAATTCATTAACTGATCATGAAAAATTACTTTTATACCTGAAAAGAAAGAATGTTTCACAGAGTGAAAATTGTTTTTATAAGTATTTATCTGATTTTCAAGATGAAATTCAAAATATGATTTTTAATAAAATTTGCAATGTAGATTAGAGTATATACTTTTGTTCTAAAGTATTATTTAAATATTGATTTTTACACTTTTGTTCTATAATATAGGAGTTTTCTATCACCACATGTTGAGTGTGTAAGTTTGTTAGAGAAACGTAGCTAATCCTCAAAACAATGAAACTAAAACCCCATTATTTTGAGATGACAACCTAAATTGGTTTTAAGGAGGTAAAATATTGATAGAAAACGGACCTGATTTTAATAAAATTACATCCTTTTATGAGTTCAATAAATACTATTGGTATCGGGATGAACTTTCAGACATATGCAAGTCGTTAGGACTTGAATATAGAGGTACTAAACAAGAACTCAATCATATTATTGAGCAGTACTTTAAGGGGAATTTGATTAAAAAATCATCAATAAAAAGGAAAAAGAAACAAGTAGAAGTCGTCACCTTGGACACACCCTTACTTGAATGTGGATTCTCCTTTAACTCACACTTTAGAGAATATTTCGCAACTTTAACAGAGGTTTCACCGTTTAAATTTACTGCTGATATGGCGACTGCTTGGAGAAAAGTAAAAAAGGAACACGATTTGAATTTTACAATCCAAGATATGCTAAAAGTTTATTATGGAAATTCAGATTATGCCAAGTATGATCATTCAGTTTGTCAATGGAATCAATTTTTAAAGGATTTCTGTGCAGACGAAAATAGTCGCAATTACTCAAACAAGTTAAAAGTAGCTTCTATTCTTTGGAAAGAAGTTAGAAATTCAAGTAATGAAAAAATTTATTCAAAGAATCTTTTGACCGAATATGCTGATAAAGTAAACGAGTATTGTAAGTAGAAATGCCATCTCACTGGCAGCTTACGGTATCTCTGATTTGATCAAGGAAAAAGCCTTTTCTTACTTAGATGACCCCTTAAAGGATGTAGTCATTAGATGGGAAAATAGAATAAAAGCGTATTAATCTCCAGTACGTCAGATTTCTTTTTTCTGAGTTTTCATTGTATAATAGGGGTACATTTAGTTTCATATAATGAAATATAAAGATTTCTAACGAATATTAAGGAGAAAATCAATGAAAAAGGCAATGTTAATTATCAACCCTACTTCTGGTGGCGAGAAGGCTTTGGATTACAAAGATAAGCTGGAAAATAAAGCAAAAGAATACTTTGAGCACGTGGAAACCAAAATTACCGAAAAGGCGCTGGATGCAACACATTTTGCTGAGGAAGCTTCTAGTGAGCAGTACGATGCAGTGGTTGTGTTTGGTGGAGATGGGACTGTCAACGAAGTCATTTCGGGTATTGCTGAGAGAGACTACGTTCCTAAGTTGGGTATTATCCCAGGCGGTACGGGTAACCTTATTACAAAACTATTGGAAATCAATCAAGACATCGATGGGGCGATTGATGAACTCGATTTTAACTTAACTAATAAGATTGATATCGGTAAAGCGAATGACAATTATTTTGGTTATATCTTTAGTATCGGTTCTCTTCCTGAGGCGATTCACAATGTTGAAATCGAGGACAAGACAAAATTCGGTATTTTAGCCTATGCTGTAAATACTATGAAGTCTGTCATGACGGATCAGGTCTTTAACATTAAGGTTGAGACAGAAAATGGAAATTATGTTGGTGAAGCTAGTCATGTTTTGGTTCTCTTGACAAATTACTTCGCTGACAAAAAAATCTTTGAAGAAAATAAAGATGGCTATGCCAATATTTTGATTCTAAAAGATGCTTCTATATTCTCTAAATTATCCGTTATTCCTGATTTACTAAAAGGAGATGTTGTCGGCAATGATAATATTGAGTATATCAGAGCGCGTAATATTAAGATCTCTTCAGATAGTGAATTGGAGTCAGATGTTGATGGCGATAAATCCGATAACCTACCTGTAGAAATCAAAGTCCTAGCTCAGCGAGTAGAAGTATTTTCAAAACCGAAAGAGTAAAAGATAAAAATTAGTTTATTATTCACAACGAAATTAAGTTCTATATCAACGATTGGAGGAGGAATGAATTCTCTATTTGATGAATTTCGAACAATTTGTTCTCATTTAAACCAAGTCGGAATCACTCCGACGCTCATGGGGTCTTTGGGGTTTGAATACCGATCAAATGAAGAATGGAGGCCGTCTGACATTGACATTCATGTGCCTGGTGATCCTAGAGGTTGGGAAGCACCTGATCATCTCAGAATTTATGAGTGGGACAAGATAATGAAAGTGATGAAAGACTTAGGCTACGCCTTAATAGATATTCATGAGCATGAATTCCAAAAAGATGGTCTGAGTATTGAATTCGGAAGTATCGATTCTTTACCTGATTTTGCAGGAGTTTCGGAATCGGATATAGAGTTGATTCATCTCGAAAACATCACTTTTCGCATTCCAAGTTTGGAACAGTTTTTAAGTATTTACAAGGCTTCTTCCCAAGATTCTTATCGAAATGAGCACAATAACAATAAGGATTTTAAAAAAATTGAGTGGCTGGAAAGACATTTGTAAATCATCATTTGGAAAGTAGCAAGTTGTAAGACTGGCTGCTTTTTTATTTATAGAACCAAACCACTAGAATCTACGGACAAGCCTTGAAAATAAAATACGAAAGTAGTATACTAGAATCACAATTATGAAAACGTTTGCGTAAAATTGAATTAAAACTTTAGGAGACAAATTGATGGAATTAAGTGCCATTTACCACAGACCAGAGTCGGAATATGCCTATCTTTATAAGGATAAGAAACTTCATATTCGGATTCGAACTAAGAAAGGGGACATTGGAAGTATCAACTTGCATTACGGTGATCCTTTTATCTTTATGGAGGAGTTTTATCAGGATACAAAAGAAATGGCCAAGATAACTTCTGATGCCTTATTTGACTATTGGCAAGTTGAAGTGTCCGTTGACTTTGCACGTATCCAGTATCTCTTTGAACTCACGGATACAGAGGGCCAGAGCATTTTGTACGGCGATAAAGGCTGCGTGGAAAATTCTCTAGAAAATCTTCATGCTATTGGAAATGGATTTAAGTTGCCTTATATACATGAGATTGATGCATGCCTGGTTCCTGACTGGATTTCAGATACGGTATGGTATCAGATATTTCCTGAGCGGTTTGCTAATGGAAATACTCGATTAAACCCAGAAGGGACTTTAGACTGGGACTCATCTCTCACACCTAAGAGTGATGATTTCTTTGGTGGTGATTTACAAGGTATTATAGACCATCTGGATTATTTGCAAGACTTGGGCATTACTGGACTTTATCTTTGTCCTATCTTTGAATCTACGAGCAATCATAAGTACAATACGACAGATTACTTTGAAATTGACTGTCATTTTGGAGACAAGGAGACCTTTCGGGAGCTGGTCGAGCAAGCTCATCAGAGTGGTATGAAAATCATGCTGGATGCTGTATTTAATCATATTGGTTCGCAATCGCCTCAATGGCAAGATGTTGTCAAAAATGGTGAGGAGTCCGCTTATAAGGATTGGTTCCATATCCAACAATTCCCAGTGACGACTGATAAGCTAGCCAATAGGAGAGAGTTACCCTATCATGCTTTTGGTTTTGAGGACTATATGCCTAAGCTAAATACAGCCAATCCTGAGGTCAAGGACTATCTTTTAAAGGTTGCGACTTATTGGATTGAAGAGTTTGATATCGATGCTTGGCGTTTGGATGTGGCTAATGAGATTGACCATCAGTTTTGGAAGGATTTTCGCAAGGCAGTTTTAGCTAAAAAGCCTGATCTTTATATTTTAGGAGAAGTCTGGCATACTGCTCAGCCTTGGCTAAATGGAGATGAGTTCCATGCGGTCATGAATTATCCTTTATCTGATAGCATCAAAGAGTATTTCTTACGAGGAATTAAGAAGACAGACCAGTTCATCGATGAAATCAATGGCCAATCTATGTATTACAAGCAGCAGATTTCAGAAGTGATGTTTAATCTTCTAGATTCGCATGATACAGAACGTATTTTATGGACGGCAAATGAAGACGTTCAACTGGTTAAATCAGCCCTAGCCTTTCTCTTTTTACAAAAAGGAACACCGTGTATTTATTACGGAACCGAGTTAGCTTTAACCGGAGGACCAGACCCAGATTGTCGACGTTGTATGCCTTGGGAACGTGTATCAAGTGACAATGATATGTTTCACTTCATGAAGAAGCTGATTCATATTAGAAAACAAGCGTCAGCAACCATTCAGCATGGTAAGTATGATCTTCAAGAAATCAAACCAGATCTAGTAGCTCTGGAATGGAAATACGAAGGACAGGTTCTCAAAGCTATATTCAACCAATCAACAGAAGATTGTGTTGTAGAGAAAGAAACAGTATCACTAGCAAGCAATTGCCATGAATTAGAGAATCAGCTTGTGATTTCTCCAAAAGGATTTGTGATTTTTTACTAAAGAGCAATTAAGAGTGACAGGAAAATTGTAGTATAGAGAGCATTTTACAAACAGACTATTTGTCGTCTTGCTACAATTGGTATATAATTTAACTTAAAGAAAATAGGAGGACTGAACGAATGGAATTAAAAGATTTTACAGAAAAAGAACAGGAAATGATTAAGAAGGGACTTACGACGTCTAAGATTAGTGACAAGGAAACTGCTGAGAAGATTCTTGCGCTAGTACCACAAGACTTGATTAAGCGAATTCCGTTTTTTGTCAGAAAACATGCTACGACACGTACGATTAAACGTATTTCAATTGAACACCCTGAACTCTACGCTGCAGCTCAAACAAGTGGTGAGATTCCAGAAAAAGAACGCGAAGAATTGCGTCAAATTATCACGACTATCTTTGAGCAAAAGATGAATAAGCATAGTATTAAGTAGAGAATGAAAAAATATTTTATTGGCGGTTTGGGAAGCAATGTCTATCATAGCAAGGATTTTCTTCAAGAACTAGATTCGCAGGTTTACTTTCTAAATCCATATGAAAAGCGTCTTCGAGATGAAACAGAATTGAAATCATGGTTTAAAAATGAGATTGTAGAGGAAGAATCTATCTGTCTGATAGGTCATTCTCTTGGAGGAGATTTGGCGCGTTATCTTGCATCGGAATTTTATGAAGTGACAAAACTGATTCTTTTGGATGGTGGCTATCTAGATTTAGATAAGATTTTACCTTTAGATACAGAGTTAGAGGAAACTAAAAACTATATTGAATCTCAAGTCGTTTCGGACTTAAATCTTCTTATTTCTAAAGAAAAATCCGAAGCAAAGCATTGGTCAGAAAATATGGAGAAAGCCGCAAGACAGTCCTATAACTGGGATGCGGAGTATAATAGATATGAGTTAGCTATAAAATATGAAAATATAGAAGCGATACTCCGCCTACGAAGAAAAATCCAAGCTTTTAAGAGAGAAGTGGGAGATGCTTTGTTTATCAGTCCTCGCTATCCTAATGAAGCTACATGGAGAGAGGAAAACCTAAAAGAATTGCCAGACTATTTTGATACTATTCTTCTAGAGAACTTTGGCCATGAGCTTTATACTGAAGCACCTAAAGAAATCGCTAGTCTAATTAATGAGTGGTTCTCTTATTCTCTATGAGGTACTTGTATTGCTGGAAATGGTATAAGATTTAAATCTACAAATCATTAATACTCAGATAACAAAAAACGAACAGGCTCTTTTTCTGTCATTCAGAAGAAGAACTTGTTCGTTTTTATCTTACTTTCCTTAAAAAGCTCGATACACATAGGGATTTTCTGGTTTATCGACTTTTGTAAAACTGTCGATTTCCAAGGTTGGGAGATTTTGTTTGAGTTCTTTATGGTAGTGATTGACCAGTTTTCCTTTGGCTGTTATCCAGGTGTTGTTCTCATACTGACGGGTATTTCCCTTTGTCAGCAATCCATAGACACCAGAATCTGCGATACAGTGAATAATGCCGAAGCGGAACAGAAATTGACTATTGGCATGACTGGGGTCGTTATAGACAAAGCCTGTGAACTGGACTGTCTTACCCTCAAACTCATCTGGATAGTCGTAGATAGCCTCCATGACTTCCATATAGTTTTCATTAGTGATCTGAATACTATCTTGGGACAAGTATTTATCCGCCGCCGTTCTCATTTCCTTTTCATAAGCTGATTTTGAAAAATAAGAACTGGTATCTGGTTTCAAGTATTGGCTTGTCGTCCCTTCACTGGTCTGGATGGCTTGATCCGTTCCTTCCGATAAGGGGAAATGATATCCTTTGGCAGAAACAGTCTGAGAATCCAAGCTAACAGTTGGGAAAGTTAAACCGACGACAATCGGAATAGCCAGAAGCGCAACACTTGTCACCCTGGCCAATCGACCGTTCAAATGACTGTGGGTTTTAACTTGCTTCATCCAGATATACAGCTGGACAATTGCCAAGATAAAGGAAAGTACCATGGAGATATAGGCCAGATAGGAATAGTGCATGTTGATGTACTGGTTTAATTTGCCTGACAGATGGAGGTAAATGGTCAGTTCAAAATAGCCAGCTAAAATTAAAAATCGAATCATAGGATGACTCCAATCAAGAGAGAATAGACTAAGACGACAAGAGTTACAATCGTAATGAAATGACTGATAAATCGTGCTTTCAAGTAATTTTTCATCATGAGAATATTTTTGATATCCAGCATTGGGCCAATAACAAGAAAGGCCAGAACTGGTGCCAAACCAAAACTCGAGAGAAGAGAAGCTCCGATAAAGGCATCCGCCTCACTACAGAGTGAAAGAAGAAAGGCCAGAATCATCAAGAGCAGGATGGCAAAAAGAGGGGTCGCACTGATAGAGGTCAGAATCCGAGTCGGAACGTAGACCTGTATTATAGAAGCAAAGAGACAGCCAAATACTAAATAACGTCCCGTATCAAAAAACTCATCAATGGCTTGCACAAAGACTTGAAAAACTTTTTTTGCAGAGCTTAAGTGAGAAAAATTATGCTCATGACAGGCCAGACGATTTTCTTTTTGAATCGGTTCTTGCCAGAAAAATCCTAGAAAAATTCCTAGTATTACAGCCACAAGAATGGACCCCAGAGCTCGTAATAGGGCGACATGGAAGGAGTTGCCAAAGGCAGAATAGGTCGCAAAAAGAACAATGGGATTGATAACAGGTGCTGTTACAAGAAAAGGAACAGCCGTGTAACTGGGGACCTTCTTTTCCAGAAAACGATTGATAATGGGGACGATTCCACATTCACAAGAAGGGAAAAGTATCCCAATGAAGGTCCCAAAAAAGATTCTCCCCCAACGATTTCGAGGGAGAAAATGATAAACCTTGTCAGGTGTGATATAAACCTCAATCAGCCCTGAGACAATACTTCCGATCAGCACGAAGGGGAGGGCTTCAATGATAATGGAGAGAAAAATAGCCCCAGTCTGAAGCACACTAGATGGGAGTTCTTGGAAAGCTGTCATCTAGTTTTTCTTTCCTGCTTTGTCTTTTTTCTCTTTGTCATCAGGGAAAGTGACTTGTTTCAAATCTGGGAGTTTAGCAAACTCTTCAAACATCTTGTCCAAGTCGTCTCGTTTTGTAAATTTTACAGCCATAGGTGTACCTCGATTCTAAATTCTACCTCTATTATACTATTATTTTAAGGAAAAGGGCGTTTTTTAATTTGTTTTCGATAGTTGAAAAGGATTGGAGAAAGCCTTTTAGCTTGTGGTATAATAGGTTTATGGATAAAAAATATGAAAAAATCTCTCAGGATTTGGGAGTGACGTTAAAGCAAATTGATACTGTTCTAAGTTTGACAGCAGAAGGGGCGACTATTCCCTTTATCGCGCGTTATCGCAAGGACATGACTGGTAGTCTGGATGAGGTGGCGATTAAGGCTATTATAGACTTGGATAAAAGTCTGACCAACCTCAACGACCGTAAGGAAGCTGTTTTAGCTAAGATTCAAGAACAAGGCAAGTTGACCAATGAATTGGAAGAGGCTATCTTAGCTGCCGAAAAATTAGCAGACGTTGAAGAACTCTATCTTCCTTATAAGGAAAAGCGTCGTACCAAGGCAACCATTGCCCGTGAAGCAGGGCTCTTTCCACTTGCTCGCTTGATTTTGCAGAATGTAGCTGACTTAGAGAAAGAAGCTGAAAAGTTTGTCTGTGAAGGATTTGCGACTGGCAAGGAAGCTTTGGCTGGTGCAGTTGATATCTTAGTCGAAGCCTTATCGGAAGATGTGACACTGCGCGCCATGACTTATCAGGAAGTTCTGAGACACTCTAAACTCACTTCTCAAGTCAAGGATGAAAGTCTTGATGAAAAACAAGTTTTTCAGATTTATTATGATTTTTCAGAGACAGTTGGAAATATGCAGGGCTATCGTACCTTGGCCCTCAATCGTGGGGAGAAGCTAGGTGTCTTGAAGGTCGGTTTTGAACATGCGACGGACCGTATTCTTGCCTTCTTTGCAGCTCGTTTCAAGGTAAAAAATACCTATATTGATGAAGTTGTTCAACAGTCAGTTAAGAAAAAAGTTTTGCCTGCTATCGAGCGCCGTATTCGTACAGAATTAACCGAGAAGGCAGAAGAGGGAGCTATTCAACTCTTTTCTGACAACCTGCGCAATCTTCTCTTGGTTGCTCCTCTAAAAGGGCGCATGGTTCTTGGATTTGACCCAGCCTTTCGTACAGGTGCCAAGTTAGCTGTCGTTGATGCAACAGGAAAAATGCTGACGACTCAGGTCATTTATCCTGTCAAACCAGCATCAGCTCATCAAATCGAAGAATCCAAGAAAGAACTGGCAAACTTGATCGGTCAATACGGCGTGGAAATTATTGCCATCGGAAATGGAACTGCCAGTCGGGAAAGTGAAGCTTTTGTAGCGGAAGTTCTGAAAGATTTCCCTGAAGTCAGCTATGTCATTGTCAATGAAAGTGGTGCTTCTGTCTACTCTGCCAGTGAACTTGCTCGTCAGGAGTTTCCAGACTTAACCGTCGAAAAACGCTCAGCTATTTCTATCGCCCGTCGTTTGCAAGATCCCCTTGCGGAATTGGTCAAAATCGATCCTAAGTCAATTGGTGTCGGTCAATACCAACACGATGTCAGTCAGAAGAAACTATCTGAGAGTCTGGACTTTGTTGTAGATACAGTGGTAAACCAAGTCGGTGTCAATGTTAATACGGCCAGCCCAGCTCTTCTTTCACACGTGGCTGGACTCAATAAAACCATTTCTGAAAATATTGTCAAATACCGCGAGGAAGAAGGAAAAATCACTTCACGCGCCCAAATCAAGAAAGTTCCTCGTCTGGGTGCTAAGGCCTTTGAACAGGCTGCTGGTTTCCTTCGTATCCCTGAAAGTAGCAATATTCTTGATAATACAGGAGTTCACCCAGAAAACTACACTGCCGTTAAGGAACTCTTCAAACGTTTAGATATTAAAGACTTAAACGAAGAAGCCCAAGGAAAACTCAAGTCGCTTTCAGTCAAGGAAATGGCGCAAGAGCTAGACATTGGTCCAGAAACTCTTAAAGATATCATTGCAGATCTTCTCAAACCAGGTCGAGATTTCCGCGATTCCTTTGATGCACCTGTGCTTCGCCAAGATGTCCTAGATATCAAAGACTTAGTGGTAGGCCAGAAGCTAGAAGGTGTGGTGCGTAACGTCGTTGACTTTGGTGCCTTCGTTGACATTGGGATTCACGAGGACGGTCTCATCCATATTTCCCATATGAGTCGCAAGTTTATCAAACACCCTAGCCAAGTGGTATCCGTTGGTGATTTGGTGACCGTTTGGGTTAAGAAAATTGATACTGAACGTGAAAAAGTCAATCTGTCGCTCCTCGCTCCAAATGAATCTGACTGAGTACGTCAAGCAAGTTTCGCTAGAAGACTTCGGGAGACCTTTTATCCATCAAGCCCAGTGGAATTCTCGTCTGCGTTCTACAGGTGGGCGATTTTTCCCAAAAGATGGGCATTTGGATTTTAATCCCAAGGTTTATCAGGAACTGGGTTTGGATGTTTTTAGGAAAATTGTCCGACATGAACTCTGTCATTATCACCTCTACTTTCAAGGGAAGGGTTATCAACACAAGGATCGGGATTTTAAGGAACTGTTGAAAGCAGTGGATGGATTACGCTTTGTTCCTTCCTTGTCCAATAGTAACGCCAAGCCTATCAATCTCTATCGTTGCCAATCCTGCCAGCAAACCTATCAGCGTAAGCGAAGAATTGATACCAAACGCTACCGCTGTGGATTTTGTCGAGGTAAATTGCTACTGATAAATCAGCCTGAGGACTGATGAAAGCCGAGCCTATCCGTGCTATACTATGTCCAACCTAGTAGAAAGAGGTAATACCATGAACAGTAAATTTTATAAAATGAGAAGAAATTGCATGATTTCAGGAGTTCTGGCAGGTCTGTCAGATAAGTGGAACTTTGATGTTACCCTTGTTCGTTTTCTGTTTGCCATTTTTACAGTTGCAAACTTTGGACTTGGGGTGATTATCTATATCATCCTAGCTTCTATCATGCCAACCAAGGAAGAAATCGAAGCAGAAATGTACGGAACAGGCCCACGCAAACGCAAAGAAGCCCAAGCAATTGACGATAATGAAGGCTGGTTTTGGTGAGGTTTAACAAAAGATTTGGAATAAGAAAAAAGCTTTAAATCAATAGTCTAAACTGCTTGATTTAAAGCTTTTTTACTTTTATAGTTATGTAGTTTTAAAAAAGCACTCTAAGCATTCAAAAATATTTGGAACTTCCCTTAATAAATCGGTCACTTTCTTTTTCAAGATAGCCCAAGCTTGCTCAATAGGATTCAAATTTGGTGAATAAGGTGGTAGAGGTAAGAAAAAGTGTCTATCTTGGATGCACAGTTCATCCAAGATGTTCTTAGGATGAAAACTAGCATTGTCCATGACAATGACATGAGGTGTCTTCAAAGCAAGCAGGAGTTGCGTTTTGAACCACTCCACAAAGAAATCGCTCGTCATACTTCCCTTGTAAATCATGGGAGCTATAAAGTCTCAATCTACTTATCCTGCAACAATTGAAGTCTGCTCAAAACGCCGTCCGCTAATCTTTTCATAGACTTTCTCCCCTCTAGAAGCTCGTGCATAAGGACGATAGAGGTAGCTGTCGATTCCCGTTTCATCAATATATACGATTGGTAAATCTTTTAGGCTATTCAAAATATCAAGAAACTCAGCAACTTTCTCTGGATCTTGTTCTTTAAAGCTAGTCGTCTTTTTTAAAGTGACCTTAATCTGCTTTAAAGCTGCCCATACTGAAGGAATAGCACAATCAAAATATGCCGCAATTCCCCGTAAAAAAGCGTCTGGATGAGCCTCTACAAAGGCTTTCAATTCCTCTAAAGGAATCTTTCGCTTTTTGACGACTCGCTTTTTCCGCTCTAAATATCCTTGTTCACGTCTTTCTTTTCCCATGTGAAGAGAGTTCTGTCGCCAACATCAAAAATTTTAGCTGCTTCGACATGGCGGTGTCCCTCTTTGATGTAATCTAATGCTCCTTGTTTAAAATCAGTACTATATATCATAGCTTTTGTTTAAAACTAAGCAACTATAAAATTGAAAAGGATGGAAAAAAGGTTGCATTTATGATATAATTTATTTTAAAGACCTTATTAGAAATCTTGAAAGAGTATTAAAAACTTAGAATGAGAAAAATTGTTATCAATGGTGGATTACCACTACAAGGTGAAATCACTATTAGTGGTGCTAAAAATAGCGTTGTGGCCTTAATTCCAGCTATTATTTTAGCAGATGATGTTGTAACTTTGGATTGTGTTCCGGATATTTCGGATGTAGCCAGTCTTGTTGAAATCATGGAATTGATGGGAGCTACTGTTAAGCGTTATGACGATGTATTGGAGATTGACCCAAGAGGTGTTCAAAATATTCCAATGCCTTATGGGAAAATCAATAGTCTTCGTGCATCTTATTATTTTTATGGAAGTCTTTTAGGTCGCTTTGGTGAAGCCACAGTTGGCTTGCCTGGAGGATGTGACCTTGGTCCTCGTCCGATTGACTTACACCTTAAGGCTTTTGAAGCTATGGGTGCTACTGTTAGCTACGAGGGAGATAACATGAAGTTATCTGCTAAAGATACAGGACTTCATGGCGCAAGTATTTACATGGATACAGTTAGTGTCGGTGCAACGATTAATACGATGATTGCTGCGGTTAAAGCGAATGGTCGTACTATTATTGAAAATGCAGCCCGTGAACCTGAGATTATTGATGTTGCAACTCTCTTGAATAATATGGGTGCCCATATCCGTGGGGCAGGAACTAATATCATCATTATTGATGGTGTTGAAAGATTACATGGTACACGTCATCAGGTGATTCCAGACCGTATTGAAGCTGGAACATATATTTCCTTAGCTGCTGCAGTTGGTAAGGGAATTCGTATAAATAATGTTCTTTATGAACACTTAGAAGGATTCATCGCTAAGTTGGAAGAAATGGGAGTTCGAATGACTGTATCTGAAGACAGCATTTTTGTCGAGGAACAGTCTAATTTGAAAGCAATCAATATTAAGACAGCTCCTTACCCAGGCTTTGCAACTGATTTGCAACAACCGATTACCCCACTTTTACTAAGAGCGAATGGTCGTGGTACAATTGTCGATACGATTTACGAAAAACGTGTAAATCATGTTTTTGAACTAGCAAAGATGGATGCGGATATTTCGACAACAAATGGTCATATTTTGTACACGGGTGGACGTAGTTTGCGTGGGGCCAGTGTTAAAGCGACTGACCTACGAGCTGGGGCTGCACTAGTCATTGCTGGGCTTATGGCTGAAGGTAAAACTGAAATTACAAATATCGAGTTTATCTTACGTGGTTATTCTGATATTATCGAAAAATTACGTAATCTAGGAGCAGATATTAAACTAGTCGAAGATTAAACCGTAGGGGTGTTTATGAATATTTGGACCAAATTAGCAATGTTTTCTTTTTTTGAAACGGATCGCTTGTATTTGCGTCCTTTCTTTTTTAGTGATAGTCAGGACTTCCACGAGATAGCTTCAAATCCAGAAAATCTTCAATTTATTTTCCCAACTCAGGCAAGTCTGGAAGAAAGTCAATATGCATTAGCGAATTATTTTATGAAGTCCCCTTTGGGAGTGTGGGCAATTTGTGACCAAAAAAATCAACAAATGATTGGTTCTATTAAATTTGAGAAGTTAGATGAAATCAAAAAAGAAGCTGAGCTTGGCTATTTTTTGAGAAAAGATGCTTGGTCGCAAGGATTTATGACAGAGATTGTTAGAAAAATTTGTCAGCTTTCTTTTGAGGAATTTGGTTTAAAACAATTATCCATCATTACCCACCTTGAAAATGAAGCGAGTCAAAAGGTTGCTCTAAAGTCTGGATTCCGTTTGACTCGTCAGTTTAAAGGAAGTGATCGCTACACAAGAAAAATGCGGGATTATCTTGAATTTCGGTATGTAAAAGGAGAATTCAATGAGTAAGCATCAGGAAATTCTAAGCTATTTGGAAGAATTGCCTGTCGGAAAGAGGGTTAGTGTTCGTAGTATTTCTAACCATCTGGGGGTCAGTGATGGAACGGCCTATCGGGCCATTAAAGAAGCTGAAAATCGTGGACTTGTGGAGACCCGTCCTAGAAGTGGTACTATCCGTGTTAAATCCCAGAAAGTTGCTATTGAAAGATTAACTTTTGCTGAAATTGCAGAAGTGACTTCTTCTGAGGTTTTGGCTGGGCAAGAAGGTTTAGATAGAGAATTTAGTAAGTTCTCTATCGGTGCCATGACTGAACAAAACATCTTATCCTATCTTCATGATGGGGGACTCTTGATTGTCGGGGACCGTACCCGTATCCAACTGTTAGCACTTGAAAATGAAAATGCAGTTCTAGTTACAGGTGGATTTCAGGTCCATGATGATGTGCTTAAACTGGCTAATCAAAAAGGGATTCCTGTTCTGAGAAGCAAGCATGATACTTTCACTGTCGCGACCATGATCAATAAAGCCTTGTCAAATGTCCAAATCAAGACAGACATTCTGACAGTTGAGAAACTTTACCGTCCGAGTCATGAGTATGGTTTTCTGAGAGAGACTGACACCGTTAAAGATTATTTGGACTTGGTACGTAAGAATCGTAGCAGTCGCTTCCCTGTTATCAATCAACATCAGGTTGTTGTTGGGGTTGTAACCATGAGAGATGCTGGTGATAAATCACCAAGCACGACAATTGATAAAGTCATGTCTCGTAGTCTATTTTTGGTTGGATTATCGACAAATATTGCCAATGTGAGTCAACGGATGATCGCAGAAGACTTTGAAATGGTACCGGTTGTTCGGAATAATCAAACCTTGCTTGGAGCTGTGACACGACGAGATGTCATGGAGAAGATGAGTCGATCCCAAGTCTCTGCTTTACCAACTTTTTCAGAGCAGATTGGTCAAAAACTTTCTTATCACCATGATGAAGTAGTGATTACAGTTGAGCCTTTTATGCTAGAGAAGAACGGTGTTTTGGCTAATGGTGTTTTGGCAGAAATTCTGACCCATATGACCCAAGATTTAGTTGTTAATAGTGGGCGCAATCTCATCATCGAGCAGATGCTAATCTACTTTTTGCAGGCTGTTCAGATAGATGATATATTGCGCATTCAAGCACGCATTATCCATCATACGAGACGGTCAGCTATTATTGATTACGATATTTATCATGGTCATCAGATTGTTTCAAAAGCAAATGTAACCGTTAAAATTAATTAGAAACTAGGAGAAAAAATGATAACATTAAAATCAGCTCGTGAAATCGAAGCTATGGATAAGGCCGGTGATTTTTTAGCAAGTATCCATATTGGCTTGCGTGATTTGATTAAGCCTGGCATAGATATGTGGGAAGTTGAAGAATATGTTCGTAGACGTTGTAAGGAAGAAAATTTCCTGCCGCTTCAGATTGGAGTTGACGGTGCAATGATGGACTATCCTTATGCTACCTGCTGCTCTCTTAATGATGAAGTTGCCCATGCTTTCCCTCGTCATTATATCTTGAAAGATGGTGATTTGCTCAAGGTTGACATGGTTTTGGGAGGTCCAATTGCCAAATCTGATTTGAATGTCTCAAAATTAAACTTCAACAATGTTGAGCAAATGAAGAAATACACTCAGAGCTATTCTGGTGGTTTAGCAGACTCATGTTGGGCTTATGCTGTTGGCACACCGTCCGAAGAAGTGAAAAATTTGATGGATGTAACTAAAGAAGCCATGTATAAGGGGATTGAGCAAGCTGTTGTTGGGAACCGTATCGGTGATATCGGTGCGGCTATTCAAGAATACGCTGAAAGTCGTGGTTACGGTGTAGTGCGTGATTTGGTTGGTCATGGTGTTGGTCCAACCATGCACGAAGAACCAATGGTTCCTAACTATGGTATTGCTGGTCGTGGGCTTCGTCTCCGTGAAGGAATGGTCTTGACTATTGAACCGATGATCAATACAGGTGACTGGGAAATCGATACAGATATGAAGACTGGTTGGGCGCATAAGACCATTGATGGTGGATTGTCATGCCAGTATGAACACCAATTCGTCATTACGAAAGATGGACCTGTTATCTTGACTAGTCAAGGTGAAGAAGGAACTTATTAAAATAATTAAAGAAAGATAGAAGAAAAAGTCAACTTAGACAACTTTCTTCTATCTTTTTCTTTTATCTAACGTCATAGTAAATACAGCTAGCCGTAGCAAACTTGATACAAATTTTAACATTTATAGTACAATAGGTTTAAATTCTTAAGAAAGTTGGTTCTTTATTGGAAACGATAGTCTTTTCAATCTCGGTTTTTTTTGCAGGGATATTGTCCTTCTTTTCCCCTTGTATTTTCCCCCTGTTACCAGTCTATACTGGAATCTTATTGGATGATCAGGAAAGTGCAAAAAGTTTTTCCTTGTTTGGGAGAAAGGTTCTCTGGTCAGGTTTGATTCGAACACTTTGCTTTATTGCAGGTATTTCTCTCATTTTCTTTATTCTAGGCTTTGGTGCAGGTTACTTTGGTAATATCCTCTATGCCAATTGGTTTCGATATGTCATGGGAACGATTATTATCATTTTGGGACTTCATCAGATGGAAATTTTCCATTTTAAGAAATTAGAGGTTCAAAAAAGCTTTACTTTTAAGAAATCAGAAGCCAATCGTTATTGGTCAGCATTTTTACTTGGTATTACCTTTAGCTTTGGTTGGACACCTTGTATTGGTCCAATTTTAAGTTCTGTTTTAGCGCTTGCAGCTTCTGGAGGCAATGGTGCTTGGCAAGGAGCTATTTATACTCTTATTTACACTCTGGGTATGGCCATTCCCTTCTTGGTTTTGGCACTAGCTTCAGGGGTCGTGATGCCTTATTTTAGTAAAATCAAACGTCATATGATGCTACTAAAGAAAATTGGTGGTTTCCTTATTATTTTAATGGGAATTTTATTACTATTAGGACAAGTAAATGTTCTAGCTGGAATTTTTGAATAAAGGAGAAAAGATGAAAAAAGTAATGTTTGCTGGCTTAAGCCTATTGTCATTAGTCGTATTGATGGCCTGTGGTGAGGAAGAAACTAAAAAGACTCAAGCTCCACAACAGCCAAAACAACAGCAACAAACGACTGTACAACAAATTGCTGTTGGAAAAGAGGCACCAGACTTTACCTTGCAATCTATGGATGGTAAAGAAGTTAAGTTATCTGATTATAAGGGTAAAAAAGTTTACTTGAAGTTTTGGGCTTCATGGTGTGGCCCATGTAAGAAAAGTATGCCAGAGTTGATGGAATTAGCTGCGAAATCAGATCGCGATTTTGAAATTCTTAGTGTCATTGCACCAGGAATTCAAGGTGAAAAAACTGTCGAGCAATTCCCACAATGGTTCCAAGACCAAGGATATAAAGATATCCCAGTTCTTTATGATACTAAAGCAACAACCTTCCAAGCTTATCAAATTCGAAGCATTCCTACAGAATACCTGATTGATAGTCAAGGAAAGATTGGAAAGATTCAATTTGGTGTTATCAGCAACGCGGATGCAGAAGCAGCCTTTAAAGAAATGAACTAGAGATAAAGAGAATCTGATTACAAGAGAGTAGTCAGATTTTTTTAGAAAATTGTTTTATAAATATTCACAAATCTCCTATATTTATGGTAAAATAGAATCATCATTTTATTTTGGAGTCAAAGATGAATATATTTAGAACAAAGAATGTTAGTTTGGATAAAACGGAGATGCACAGGCATTTGAAGTTATGGGATTTGATTTTGCTGGGAATTGGAGCCATGGTAGGGACAGGCGTCTTTACAATTACAGGCACTGCAGCCGCAACACTTGCTGGTCCAGCGCTAGTGATTTCAATTGTTATTTCTGCTTTATGTGTGGGATTATCAGCTCTCTTTTTTGCAGAATTTGCCTCGCGAGTACCTGCTACAGGTGGTGCCTACAGTTATCTCTATGCTATTTTAGGAGAATTTCCAGCTTGGTTGGCTGGCTGGTTAACAATGATGGAGTTCATGACAGCCATATCAGGCGTGGCTTCGGGTTGGGCAGCTTATTTTAAAGGCTTGCTTTCTCAATACGGGATAGCCCTTCCTCAGGCTTTAAATGGTACCTTTAATCCTCAAGCAGGGACATTTGTTGATTTATTGCCTATTCTTGTCTTGGTCTTGGTGACATCCCTTGTTTTACTCAATGCTAAAGCAGCTTTACGCTTTAATTCTATTTTGGTTATTCTGAAATTCTCGGCTTTAGCGCTCTTTGTTTTAGTAGGAATTTGGAATATTAAACTTGATAATTGGAGCAATTTTGCTCCTTACGGTTTTGGACAAATCTATGGTGCTAGTACTGGTATTATGGCTGGTGCGTCCTTGATGTTCTTTGGTTTTTTGGGATTTGAATCCATCTCTATGGCCGTAGATGAGGTCAAGGCTCCTCAAAAAAATATTCCTAGAGGGATTGTCTTATCGCTTTCTATCGTAACTATTCTCTATGCCTTGGTGACGTTTGTCTTGACTGGTGTGGTTCACTATAGTCATTTAAATGTTGACGATGCCGTTGCCTTTGCTCTTCGTAGCATTGGGATTGGTTGGGCAGCTAACTATGTGTCATTAGTGGCTATCTTGACCTTGATTACAGTTTGTATTTCGATGACCTATGCCCTATCGCGTATGATTTACAGTTTAGCGCGTGACGGCTTAATGCCTGCTGTATTTAAAGAACTAACAAAGACAAGTAAGGTACCAAAAAATGCTACTATTTTAACAGGTCTAGCTTCAGCAGTAGCAGCAGGAATCTTCCCTCTTGCTAGTATAGCAGCCTTCTTAAATATTTGTACTTTGGCCTACTTGATCATGCTGGCTTATGGTCTGATTCGCTTACGGAAAGAAAAGGGGATGCCAAAAGCTGGAGAATTTAAAACACCATTGGTACCCCTGTTACCCATTTTATCAATCATCATTTGTTTATCCTTTATGTTACAGTATAATATGGAAACTTGGATTGCTTTCCTAGTTGCGTTGTTAGTAGGAAGTATCATTTACTTTACTTATGGTTATAAGCATTCTACCATAGAAGAATAATACTCTTCGAAAATCTCTTCAAACCACGTCAGCTTCGCCTTGCCGTATATATGGTTACTGATTTCGTCAGTTTCATCTACAACCTCAAAAACATGTTTTGAGCTGACTTCGTCAGTCTTATCTACAACCTCAAAACAGTGTTTTGAGCAACCTACGGCTTGCTCTTTGATTTTCATTGAGTATATAAAGTGAGAATCTGTTGAGTTGTTGAAACTCAGCAGATTTTTATATGTGAAAGAAATTTCAATTTTTTTCTTAAAATAGCTTGACAGATTAAATTTTTAGGAGTAGAATGTTTACCAGTTAATTAAATAGTTAAGGGGTTGTTTATGAAGAAACAAAGTTTATTTTTAGTATTGTTAAGTGTTTTCCTTTTGTGTTTAGCTGCTTGTGGGCAAAAGGAAAGTCAGACAGGGAAAGGGATGAAAATTGTCACTAGTTTTTATCCTATCTATGCTATGGTCAAGGAAGTATCTGGTGACTTGAATGATGTTCGGATGATTCAGTCAAGTAGTGGCATTCACTCTTTTGAACCTTCGGCAAATGATATTGCAGCAATATACGATGCAGATGTCTTTGTTTATCATTCGCATACGCTCGAATCTTGGGCAGGAAGTTTGGATCCCAATCTAAAAAAATCTAAAGTTAAGGTTTTAGAGGCTTCAGAGGGAATGACTTTAGATCGCGTCCCAGGGCTAGAAGATGTGGAAGCAGGGGATGGAGTTGATGAAAAAACGCTCTATGATCCTCATACTTGGCTAGATCCAGAAAAAGCTGGTGAAGAAGCCCAGATTATCGCTGACAAACTTTCAGAGGTTGACAGTGAGCATAAAGAAACTTATCAGAAAAATGCGCAAGCCTTTATCAAAAAAGCTCAAGAATTGACTAAGAAATTCCAGCTTAAATTTGAAAAAGCGAGTCAGAAAACTTTTGTAACACAGCATACAGCCTTTTCTTATCTAGCGAAGCGATTTGGACTTAATCAACTTGGTATTGCAGGTATCTCTCCTGAACAAGAACCAAGTCCACGACAACTTACAGAAATTCAGGAATTTGTAAAAACCTATAAGGTTAAAACAATTTTTACAGAAAGTAATGCTTCTTCAAAAGTAGCTGAAACTCTTGTCAAATCAACAGGTGTGGGTCTTAAAACTCTGAATCCTTTAGAGGCAGACCCACAAAATGACAAGACTTATTTAGAAAATCTGGAAGAAAATATGAGTGTTCTAGCAGAAGAATTAAAGTGAGGCAAGAATGAAAATCAATAAAAAATATGTAGTTGGTTCAGTGGCGGTCCTTGCCCTAAGTGTTTGCTCCTATGAACTTGGACGGTATCAAGCTGGCCAACTTAAGAAAGATTCTAATCGAGTTGCTTATATAGACGGTGATCAGGCTGGTCAAAAGGCAGAAAATTTGACACCTGATGAAGTCAGTAAAAAAGAAGGTATTAATGCCGAACAAATCGTTATCAAGATTACGGATCAAGGTTATGTGACTTCTCATGGAGACCATTATCATTACTATAATGGCAAGGTTCCTTATGATGCTATCATCAGTGAAGAACTGCTGATGAAAGATCCGAATTATCAGTTGAAGGATTCAGACATTGTCAATGAAATCAAGGGTGGCTATGTGATTAAGGTAGACGGGAAATACTATGTTTACCTTAAGGATGCGGCTCATGCGGACAATATTCGGACAAAAGAAGAGATTAAACGTCAGAAGCAGGAACACAGTCATAATCATGGAGGCGGTTCTAACGATCAAGCAGTAGTTGCTGCCAGAGCTCAAGGCCGTTATACAACGGATGATGGTTATATCTTTAATGCCTCTGATATCATTGAGGATACGGGTGATGCCTATATCGTTCCTCATGGCAATCACTTTCACTATATACCTAAGAGTGACTTGTCTGCCAGTGAATTAGCTGCCGCCCAAGCCTTCTTATCTGGAAAAGGTGGTCAATTAAGTACGGTTGAATATCGTTCAAGCAGAGGAGAAACAAGATCTAGTGTGAGAACTAGTCCATCTGAAACTCCTCAAAATCCTGCAACAGCTCCGGAGAGTCAAAATGAGGATTTAGCTAGTCTTCTTCAAGAATTGTACGCTTTGCCTCTGAGCCAACGTCATGTGGAGTCTGATGGATTGGTATTTGACCCAGCACAGATTACAAAACGTACTGCCAATGGTGTGGCAGTTCCTCATGGAGATCATTTCCATTTCATTCCTTACTCACAAATGTCTGCCTTGGAAGAAAAATTGGCTCGAAATCTGCCAATTGGAGGTCAGCCAGCTCAAAGTCATGCTGACAATACGAAACCAAGCAGTACTGAGAAACCAAGTGCAACGATTAAACCAAACTTTAATCTCGATAAGCCGGCACCGAATAGAGCAACTGGAGGCGCTTATACAACAGATGATGGGTATGTCTTTAGTCCAACAGATGTGATTGAAGATACAGGTGACGCTTTTGTTGTACCGCATGGCAATCATTTCCACTATATCCCTAAGAGTGATTTGTCAGCAGGGGAATTGGCTGCCGCCCAAGCTTATTGGAATGGTAAACAGAGCTCACATTCTGCTACAAGTTCAAGTAAACCAGCCCAACCAAGTTTGACAGAGACTCCTAATCTGACTGTCACTCCAACTTATCATCAAGACCAAGGGGAAGATATTCCAACACTTTTACGTGAATTGTATGCTAAACCTTTATCAGAACGACATGTAGAATCTGATGGACTCGTCTTTGATCCAGCACAAATCATCAAACGTACTGCAAATGGTGTCGCAGTACCTCACGGAGACCATTATCACTTTATTCCTTATTCGCAAATGTCACCTTTGGAAGAAAAATTGGCTCGTATGATAGCTGTCAAGGGACAAAATGGCAGTGTCTTGCCAAGCGTCACTCCTTTGAAGCCAGCCCCTACTACCAAACCTCTTGCACCAGCGGAAAATAAACCTACTGAACTTGATGTCAAGCAGGTTGTTAGAAAAGTTGGCGACGGATATATTATAGAGGATAAGGGTGTTAGTCGTTATGTTCTAGTTAAAGATTTGGCTAAGGATAAGATTGCTGATATTGAAAATCTCCTGTCTAAGAAAACTCAAGAGACACACGCTCTAGTTGCGAAGAAAGAAAATGTACCACCTCGTGATCAAGAATTTTATGATAAAGCTTATCATTTGTTGACCGAGGCTCATAAAGCCTTGTCTGAAAATAAGGGTCGTACTTCTGATTTCCAAGCCTTAGACAAATTAGCAGAACGCTTGAATGATGAATCTGCTAATAAAGGAAAATTAGTAGATGATTTATTGGCATTCCTAGCACCAATTACCCATCCAGAACGTCTTGGTAAGTCAAATGCTCAAATTGCTTATACAGACGATGAAATTAAATTAGCGAAATTAGCAGGTAAGTATACAACAGAAGATGGATATATCTTTGACATTCGTGATATTACCAGTGATGAGGGAGATGCTTATGTAACTCCACATATGAGCCATAGTCACTGGATTAAGAAAGAGAGCTTGTCTGAAACTGAAAGAGTGGCAGCTCAGGCTTATGCTAAAGAGAAAGGTTTGACACCTCCTTCAACAGAGAATCAGGGTTCAGGAAATACTGAGGTTAAAGGAGTAGAAGCAATCTATAATAAAGTGAAAGCAGCTAAGAAGGTCCCACTTGATCATATTCCTTACAATCTACAACATACTGTTGAAGTTAAAAATGGTAGCTTAATTATACCTCATTACGACCATTACCATAACATTAAATTTGGTTGGTTTGACGAAGGACTCTATGAAGCACCTAAGGGTTATAGCCTTGAGGATCTCTTTGCGACTGTAAAATATTATGTTGAACATCCTGAAGAACGTCCTCACTCAGATAATGGTTGGGGAAATGCCAGCGACCATGTTCGTAAAAATAAAGTAGGAGACAGTAAACCTGATGAAGTAAGTGAGCCAACTCGCCCTGAATCTGATGAGAAAGAGAATCATACAGGTTCAACTCCTTCAGTAGATAATCTTTATAAACCGAGCACTGATGAAGACGAGACAGAAGAAGTATCTAAAGATAAAACAGACGAAGCTGAAGTACCTCAAGTAGAAACCGAAAAAGTAGAAGCCAAACTCAAAGAAGTAGAAGCTCTACTTGCTAAAGTAAGGGATGCTAGTTTGAAAGACAATGTGACAGAGAGCCTAGCTGGTTTACGAAATAACTTGAGCCTGCAAACCATGGATAATAATGGTATCATGGCAGAAGCAGAAAAATTACTTGCTTTGTTAAAAAGGTAGTGAGTCAGTAACGACGAAACCAGAAGCATAAGTTTATCTTATTAAATCAAAATGATGTAAGAGTCAGTAGCAATACTGGCTTTTATTTTTTAAAATGTTATAAAAATCTTGACAGATAAACTTAAAAAAGGTAAACTATTTACTGGTTAATTAATTGGTTAAATAACCAGTTTAGAAAAAACTGTTTAACCAAGCAAAAGAAGTTAAAAAAGCTTCATCATTTATTGAAATGAGGGATTTATGAAATTCAGTAAAAAATATATAGCAGCTGGATCAGCTGTTATCGTATCCTTGAGTCTTTGCGCCTATGCACTGAACCAGCATCGCTCGCAGGAAAATAAGGACAATAATCGGGTCTCTTATGTGGATGGCAGCCAGTCCAGTCAGAAAACTGAAAACCTGACACCAGATCAGGTTAGTCAAAAAGAAGGGATTCAGGCTGAGCAAATTGTTATCAAGATTTCAGATCAGGGTTATGTTACATCACACGGTGATCACTATCATTACTATAATGGGAAAGTTCCTTATGATGCCCTCTTTAGTGAAGAACTTTTGATGAAGGACCCAAACTATCAACTTAAGGATGGAGATATTGTCAATGAGGTCAAGGGTGGCTATATCATCAAGGTCGATGGAAAATATTATGTCTATTTGAAAGATGCAGCTCATGCTGATAATGTTCGAACCAAAGATGAAATCAACCGTCAAAAACAAGAACACGTCAAAGATAATGAGAAGGTCAGCTCTGATGTTGCTGTAGCAAGGTCTCAGGGACGCTATACAACAGATGATGGTTATGTCTTTAATCCAGCTGACATTATTGAAGATACTGGTGATGCTTATATCGTTCCTCATGGAGGTCACTATCACTATATTCCAAAAAGTGATTTGTCTGCTAGTGAATTAGCAGCAGCTAAAGCTCATCTGACTGGTAAAAATACGCAACCGAGCCAGTTAAGCTATTCTTCAACAGCTAGTGATAATACTAATCAAGCTATAGAGAAAGAATCAACTAGCAAGCCAGAAATCAAAGTTGAAAATCTCCAAAGTCTATTGAAAGAACTCTATGATTTACCTAGCGACCAACGTTACAGTGAATCAGATGGCTTAGTCTTTGACCCTGCTAAGATTGTCAGTCGTACACCGAATGGAGTTGCGATTCCGCATGGCGACCATTATCACTTTATTCCTTATAGCAAGCTCTCTGCTTTAGAAGAAAAGATTGCTAGAATGGTGCCTATCGGTGGAACTGGTTCTACGGTCTCTACAAATGAAAAACCTCATGAAGTAGCGTCTAGACTAGGAAGTCTTTCAAACAATCCTTCTTCTTCAACGATAAGTAAGGAACTCTCTTCAGCATCTGATGGTTATATTTTTAATCCAAAAGATATCGTTGAAGAAACAGCAACAGCTTATATCGTCAGACATGGTGATCATTTCCATTACATCCTTAAGGCGAATCAAATTGGTCAACCGACTCTTCCGAATAATGGTCTAACAACACCTTCGCCATCTCTTCCAATCAATCCAGGAACTTCACATGAGGAACATGAAGAAGATAGTCACGGCTTTGACGCTAATCGTATTATTGCTGAAGATGAGCAAGGTTTTATCATGAGTCACGGTGATCACAATCATTACTTCTTCAAGAAGGATTTGACAGCAGACCAAATTAAGGCCGCGCAAGACCACTTGAAAGGGGCAAATACAACACCAGAACATGATGACGATCACGACGAAGATCATCATGGACACTATCATGGGGAAGACCATGATCACGGTTTTGATGCCAATCGTGTCATCAGTGAGGATGAGCAAGGATTTGTCATGTCACACGGTGATCATAATCATTACTTCTTTAAGAAAGATTTGACAGTAGAGCAAATTAAGGCAGCTCAGGATCATTTGAAAACACATCATGATGCAGAGCCTGTAAAACCTCTTGCTAAAACGGTAGAGTCTTTCTCAAGAGATGCTAGTGATGAAGAAAAAATTGCTTATATTTCTAAGACCTATGGTGTGCCACTTGAAGCTATTAGAATTTCAAACGGATTCTTTGTCTTTGGAAATCCAGACCAAGCCTACGATCCAACTCATATTCATCCTTACGCTGTTCGTAAGGAACACGTTCGGATTCCTCTTCAAACTGGAAATCCAGAACTTGATTTCTTAAATGAACTCTATACGACTGCCTTACGTGATGGTGTGTCTCCTTATAGTTTGCAGGTAGAAAATGGTAGTTTTGTGATCCCTCATGGTGACCACAATCACTACATCAAGGTTCAAACCAAGGGCTATGAAGTGGCTTTGAAAAATAAAATTCCAGCTCTACAATCCAACTACCAACCTGGAGCTTTTGATGAGAAGGCAGTTTTGGCAAAAGTAGATCAACTTCTAGCTGAAAGCAGAAACATCTATAAAGACAAACCTATCGAACAAAGACAGATCGAGTTAGCTTTAGGTCAGTTTACTGAAAACATGAAGAAACTGGCAACTAACTCTACAGCAGGTTATCTTGCAACACTGGATCTCTTTGATAAGCAATATATCCATATTGATGAAAGTGTCAAGCCTGTTAAAACAAGCGCTCTAGATAAGAAATATCAGGCCTTGATTGATAAAATCAATACACTGGATACAGACTCTTATGGACTTCCTAAGAAAGACCTTCTCGTTCGACTCCAGGAAGCTAAGTTGGCTAAAGATGAGGCTGCTTTAGCAGCGGTTGAATCACAACTTCAAGCTCTTCAAGACTTTAATGATCGAACAGGTGTTACAACTGTAGAATACATCAAGTACTTCTACGAACACGTAAATGACGGTCGTTTGAGTGATGAACTTCGAAACAAAGTAGCTCAGTTGACTTGGACCTTGTATCAATCTCAATCCTTCCTTAAGGCAGCAGAATTGAACAAATTATTCCCAAGCATCTATCAGGCAAAACAAGAAGTGGAAGAAGCTTTGAAAGCTCAACCAACTACTGCTAAATCGACTAAGACAGTTCTAGATACTGAAAAAGTTGATAATCAAAGTGCCAAGACAGCTATTTATGGCTTCTTGAAAGAATTGTACGGAGACTTTATGCCTGAAGAACATGTCAATCATGTTAGCAAGGAAGAAGTAGAAAGCCTCTTGAGCAAGGCAACTCAACTCTTGGAACAAATCCAAGAAGAAGGAATCAGACAATCCTTGGCAGAAGAAGTAGAAAATCTTAAAGTTGCTACAAACAAGGCTGATGCAGACTTGGATGAAGTAAACAGTCAGGTGAAAGATGTCTTGACTCGTATCGCTAGCGCCCTTCAACAAGAGAAGGAAAATACTGAGCAAGATCCTCAGACACTTGTACTCTATCAAAAACTCTATGATATCCTCATGTCGCTTCACGCTTACTTAGAAAACAATAAGGGTTCTGATGAGGACTTTGACAAGGTAGATGCTTTACTAGATCAACTTTCTGCCAAGAGTAAAGATAAGGCTGCTTTACTTGAATTGACAAAAGCTATTCTGGTCTTGAATCAAGAAATCAAGTCAAAATCAAGCGTAACTGAAGAAGCAACTCCAGCAGCAAAGTCTGAGAAGACCAGTACTGAAACTGAAACATCAGCAGCTGCGGAATCTAACAGTGAAACTGCAAATGACGAAAACAAACTAAGCAACACAACAGATTCTAAACCTGCTGAATCAACTTCAGAAAAGGGAACAACAGAATCTACAACAAGTACTGGAAATCAAGAAAAACCAGTAGAGTAAAAAAGTTGGTAGTCGGAGATCTAGGAGATTTTGCCATTCAAGGCTGTTTCCCATTTCTCATTGTAATTATAAACCATGGCAACATAAGAAAACGAGCATTTCCAACTGAGGAGGTGCTCGTTTTTTGATAGTTAGAAGTAGTTTTTATCCGTCTATTTAGAGTTGATTACAAGAAATGATTGACTTGACTGTGAACATAAGATGTATCACCTATTATAATGTTCAAATAGCGCTCCAAAGCAAATAATTATCCTCATGAGTATAAATCTTCTAAATCAACGACTTCCAAACCATTTTCTGTCAAACGATAGATACTCGTACAGACCTCTTTTAAGAAACGACGGTCATGTGAAACAGTAATGAGACCACCAGGATAAGTGGCAAAGAGTTTTCTAATTTGGGGTTGAGAAGTGGGAGAAAAGTTTCGTGTGGGTTCGTCCAACAGGAGAAAATTTGGTTTGCGCAAGACTAAATCTAAAAGCAGGAGTTTTCCCTGTTGCCCGCCAGATAAGGAGCGAATTTGATGCTGCATTTCTGGATAACTGAAATTGAGACTGGCTAAGTGGGATTGGATTTTCTGTAGTTCCTCTTTTTCACCAGTTTTGCTGAGATAAGCTATTGGGGATAAATCCAATTGTAGTTTTTGCTGGTAATCTTGAGGCATATAACCAAGCGAAATCTCTTTTTTATCATTAAGAAGTTGCTGTAACTTGGCTAACAGAGTTGATTTTCCAATACCATTTGGGCCGATAATACCAATTTTTTCTTGGCCACGGACAGTTAGTTGTAGTTCCTGAACCAAAACTCGGTCGCCTATGGATAAACTTTCTTTTTCCAGTTGGATTAAGACTTTAAAAGCTGGTAATGGCTGTATATCTGAGAAGAAAAGTCTGATTTCTTCTTCTTCAAGTGGTTTTTGGGTCATGTACTGAGCTGTCTTTTCAAAGCGTTTTTCTTGAGAGAGAACATTTTTCATCTTTTTAGCCAATAGGCGACCGGCAGTACTGTCTTTGGTGGCTCGAAGCGCAGTTTCTACATTTTGCTTGACTCGCCGATGTTTTTCCATGGTTTTATCATAGGCTCTTTGGTCGTTAGCAGCTTGCTGGCTTTGTTTGATAAAATTAGCCTTTCTCTGGTCGCTATAGCTATCATAATCTAAATGCTCTACTAGCGTTTCCGCTTCTTTACGGTGCTTGACCAGTCGCAAGTGGACAATAGTATCAGCCGTTTCAGAAAGAAAATCCTCATCATGAGAAATGAAAATAACGGTTTGCCGAATCTTACGAATCTGACCTTTTAGCCAATCAACTGTTTCAAGGTCCAGGTCATTTGAAGGTTCATCTAAAAATAGAATCTCAAAGGGTTTGGCTAACTCATGGATGAGCTGAATTTTCAAAGCTTCGCCTCCTGATAGACTGCCAATATTTTGGTCGCTAGCGAAACGATCGCTATCAAAATGCAATTCCTCAGCCAAACGATAGAGGATACTGTAGTCTAAATCAATAGAATCTAAAAAGAAGTAGTCGTGTAGAGTCCTATTTTTTAGCTCCTCGGGGAGTTTTTGAGGAATATAGGCCAGAGACTGATGGTCAGACTGGATGTCTCCCCTGACAGTGAAATCAGGCAAAGCGTCCCCCATTAAAGTTTTAAGCAAAGTTGATTTGCCATTTCCTTCTTCTCCAATAATAGCTACCTTTTCTCCGTCTTGGATGGTCATGCTTAAGTCGGCTACAAGGTCTCGTAAATCTTTGTTTTGTGTGATGGTCAGGTGATTGATTTTTATCATATGATTGCCCTTTCTAGAATGTTGATAGTGCATAACAAAAAGCTCTACCTTACCTAGTAGAGCCAATGTCACTGTCAGAAACGCTATTATCCATGTCGAAAATCCTGTCAAACTAGACCAGTCTACTCCTATCCAACCCAAGAGGAGCAGATGGTTAGCTTTCTAGTTTTTTGATTTTCAAAGAGGATAAAGTACCAGAAGATCTAGTACAAAAAGAGCATGCAAAAAGAGACAAAAACAAGATCTACTAAATAAAGGTTCTTTATTTGATAGACTTAGTTGTTCATGTCTCCCTTACCTCCGAGTATTAGTATCTTTATACTATACCTTTAAGGAAATTTTGTCAACAGAAAACTGGAAATTCTATGCTCTAAAATCCAAAAACAGGTCCATAAAGAGTTAGTACGTGTTTGACATGCTCGTAATGGAACTTGTCATAGTTGCGCCAAGCGGTATGTGCTTGATCGTTTAGTTTTAGGCTACCTAATCCAATCAGAAGACTGGTAGGTTGGTAAAATTTCTAAAGGTCGATTAAGATACTGTTGTTCAATTTTTCCGCTTTTTTGTTCTCTTGCACAGTGGTGTTTAGCAGCTCTTGCAGTCGAATATCATCTGCCGTACCCTGTTTACAGCGTTGGAAACTTTTATTTAACTCGGATAGGAGTTGGGTTGCATTAGCAATCAATTCTTTATCTTCCATGTGAGCATCCTTCTTGCTCTGATCTATTCTTGCCTATAGTACTAAAAAACAAAAATAGCATAGTAAATATATTGAAAAATGAATTTTAATTACAAAGTTTAGTGTGCTGGTTTGTAGCCTTTTCATGGTATAATCAAGTGAGTAAATCTTTATGGAGGAAATATGAAGTTAAATATCCAAGAAATTCGTAAGCAGTCTGAAGGCTTGCATTTTGAACAAACTTTAGATCTAGCTGCAAACCTGCGTGCACGTAATCAAGAAATTTTAGATGTAAAAGATATCCTTGCAGTTGGGAAAGTACAGTACGAAGACCGTATGTATTTCTTAGATTATCAGTTGTCTTACACCATTGTTCTTGCTTCAAGTCGCAGTATGGAGCCAGTTGAGTTAGTTGAATCTTATCCAGTCACGGAAGTTTTTATGGAAGGCGCAACTAACCAGTTGGACCAAGAAGTTCTAGATGATGATTTAGTCTTGCCTATCGAAAATGGGGAACTTAACCTTGCTGAGAGCGTGTCAGACAATATCCTGCTTAATATCCCTATCAAGGTCTTGACAGCTGAAGAAGAAGCTGGTCAAGGATTTGTGTCAGGAAATGACTGGCAAATCATGACAGAGGAAGAATACCAAGCTCAACAAGCAGTTAAGAAAGAAGAAAACAGTCCTTTTGCTGGCTTACAAGGACTATTTGATGGGGACGAATAATGGTTTTGTCAAAAAAACGAGCACGAAAAGTGCTAGAAGAAATCATTGCTCTGTTTCCAGATGCCAAGCCCAGTCTTGATTTCACTAATCATTTTGAACTCTTGGTTGCGGTCATGTTGTCAGCTCAGACAACAGACGCAGCAGTAAATAAGGCCACACCAGGTCTCTTTGCTGCCTTTCCAACGCCACAAGCCATGTCTGTAGCGACAGAGAGTGAGATTGCTTCACACATTTCTCGCCTGGGCCTGTATCGGAACAAGGCTAAATTCCTTAAAAAATGTGCCCAGCAGTTACTAGACGATTTTGATGGTCAAGTCCCTCAGACACGTGAGGAATTGGAGAGTTTGGCAGGTGTTGGTCGCAAGACAGCCAATGTTGTTATGAGTGTGGGGTTTGGGATTCCAGCTTTTGCAGTGGATACTCATGTGGAGCGTATTAGCAAACACCACGATATCGTCAAAAAATCAGCGACACCTCTTGAGGTGGAAAAGCGGGTCATGGATATCTTGCCACCGGAGCAGTGGTTAGCTGCCCATCAGGCCATGATTTATTTTGGAAGAGCTATTTGTCATCCTAAAAATCCAGAGTGTGACCAGTACCCACAGTTATATGATTTTAGCAATTTATAAGATGGGGGCTCAAAAGTTTTTGCTTGATTTTAGGTCTACTTTGTGCTATAGTATTTGATAACTAAATATTCCTTTAAACCTGTCCCGTGAGGCAGGCAAGGAGCGCGATAAAGTAGAAGGGTGAAGTCTATACTGTTTGCAGTAGGGCTCGCTTGGCTATACATTTCAAGTCTCCTTGTTTAAGGAGACTTTTCTTTTTGGAGGTTTGTCATGAAGACAAAAGAAGTTGTAGACGAATTGACCGTCAAACGAGCGATTACGCGTATTACCTATGAGATTATCGAACGTAACAAAGATTTGAATAAGATCGTCTTGGCTGGTATTAAAACTCGCGGTGTCTTTATCGCCCACCGAATTCAAGAACGTTTGGAGCAACTAGAAAATCTTTCAGTTCCTGTTGTGGAATTGGATACCAAACCTTTCCGTGATGATATTAAAAGTGGAGAAGATACCTCTTTGGTTTCAGTGGATGTGACAGACCGTGAAGTTATCTTGGTGGATGATGTGCTTTATACAGGTCGTACCATTCGCGCTGCTATTGATAATATTGTCGGTCATGGTCGTCCTGCGCGCGTGAGTTTAGCAGTTCTAGTCGATCGTGGACATAGAGAATTGCCAATCCGTCCAGATTACGTTGGAAAAAATATCCCAACCAGTCGTTCTGAAGAAATCATCGTAGAGATGGCAGAACTTGATGGCCAAGACAGAGTTCTGATTACTGAAGAAGCTTAGAAAGCTAAAGGAGTAGCCATGTCAGAAAATCAACAAGCATTGAACCATGTGGTGTCCATGGAAGATCTCACTGTCGATCAAGTGATGAAATTGATCAAGCGAGGAATTGAGTTTAAAAACGGAGCTCAGCTTCCTTATGAAGACCATCCGATTGTTTCCAATCTTTTTTTTGAGGATTCTACACGGACGCATAAGTCCTTTGAAGTGGCAGAGATTAAATTGGGATTGGAACGACTTGACTTTGATGTGAAGACTAGTTCAGTTAATAAAGGGGAGACACTTTATGATACCATCCTGACTCTGTCTGCTTTAGGAGTTGACGTCTGTGTGATTCGCCACCCAGAGGTTGATTACTACAGAGAGTTGATTGCTAGTCCGACGATTACGACTTCCATCATCAATGGTGGAGATGGTTCGGGCCAACACCCTAGCCAAAGCTTGCTGGATTTGATGACTATTTATGAGGAATTTGGTCACTTTAAGGGTCTCAAGGTTGCGATTGCAGGTGACTTGGACCATTCACGCGTTGCCAAATCCAATATGCAGATTTTGAAACGCTTAGGTGCAGAACTTTATTTTGCTGGACCTGAGGAATGGAGAAGTCAAGAGTTTGCAGACTATGGACAGTTTGTAACCATTGATGAAATTATTGATCAGGTGGATGTCATGATGTTTCTCCGTGTGCAACATGAACGCCATGATAGTGGAGCTGTCTTTTCAAAAGAAGACTACCATGCCCAACATGGCTTGACTCAAGAACGTTATGACCGTTTGAAAGAAACAGCAATCCTCATGCACCCAGCTCCAGTCAATCGTGATGTAGAAATTGCAGATCACTTGGTTGAAGCACCAAAATCACGGATTGTCCAACAAATGACTAATGGTGTCTTTGTTCGAATGGCAATCTTAGAATCCGTACTGGCGAGTAGAAACGCCAACTAAAACACAAGACGTTAAAAGACGCCAGTGAGCGTCCACGAGAGGTGAAAATATGACAAAAAGACTTCTAGTATTAGAAGATGGCACAGTTTTTGAAGGCAAGGCCTTCGGAGCAGATATTGATGTAACAGGCGAAATCGTCTTTAACACAGGCATGACCGGATACCAAGAATCCATTACAGACCAGTCTTATAATGGACAAATCTTGACCTTTACTTATCCTTTGGTAGGAAATTATGGAATTAACCGTGATGACTATGAATCCATTATTCCTACTTGTAAGGGGGTTGTTGTTTTCGAAGAAGCACGTAGAGCAAGCAACTGGCGAAATCAAATGACCTTGGATGAATTTTTGAAAGCCAAGAAAATTCCTGGTATTTCAGGGATTGATACGCGTGCCCTTACCAAGATTATCCGTAAGCATGGTACTATGCGTGCAACTCTGACCCATGTTGGAGATAGCATGGATCATGTGACTGACCAGCTCCAGGCAACGGTATTACCGACAGACAATATTAAGCAGGTTTCTACTAAAACATCCTATCCAGCTCCAGGAGTTGGTTTGAGCGTGGTGTTAGTGGACTTTGGCCTCAAGCACTCAATCCTACGTGAACTTTCGAAGCGCAACTGTAATGTGACCGTGGTTCCATACACGACAACGGCAGAAGAAATTCTTCATCTTAATCCTGACGGAGTTATGTTGTCAAATGGGCCAGGTAACCCAGAAGACGTTCCACAAGCACTCGACATGATTCGCGGTGTGCAAGGGAAAATTCCAATCTTTGGTATTTGTATGGGGCACCAACTTTTCGCTATGGCAAACGGTGCTAAGACCTACAAGATGAAATTTGGTCACCGTGGCTTTAACCATGCAGTACGTGAAATTGCTACAGGCCGTGTGGACTTTACTAGTCAGAACCATGGTTATGCAGTTAGCCGTGAGGATTTACCAGAGCACTTGATCATTACCCACGAAGAAATCAATGACAAGTCAGTTGAAGGTGTGCGTCACAGATACCAACCTGCTTTCTCTGTTCAATACCACCCAGACGCAGCCCCTGGTCCACACGACGCAAGCTACCTATTTGACGAGTTTATCGAGATGATGGAAGCATTTAAACAATCAAACTAAGAACGAGTAAAAGCTCGTCGGAGAATTTATGTAACTGAACACGGACGGAAAGCTCGGAATTTAGAGAAACCAATTTGGATTGTCAATCCTTCCTTGGTTTCCTAAAATTCAATCGCTTTCTATTCGTCCTTTGTATCTTATTTAATGTCGCCCCGAGAGGCGACGAATAGAAAGGAGAAGATACATTGTTCGCGGAAGTGAACACGCCCTAAGAACTGTGTGAAAAAGATAAACATCGTCTTGACGCTAAAGGCGTCTGCACCTAGTTTCCTATTTTCACTGTGTTCTTTACGGGCTTTGTATCATAAACTATGCCTAAACGTACTGATATTCAAAAAATTATGGTGATTGGTTCTGGTCCGATTATTATTGGTCAGGCTGCTGAGTTTGACTACGCTGGGACCCAGGCTTGCTTGTCTTTGAAAGAGGAAGGTTATGAAGTTGTCTTGGTTAACTCAAACCCTGCAACTATCATGACGGACAAGGAGATTGCTGATAAGGTTTACATCGAACCGATTACACTTGAGTTTGTGACACGTATTCTTCGTAAGGAGCGCCCAGATGCCTTGCTTCCAACCCTTGGTGGTCAAACAGGGCTCAATATGGCCATGGAATTATCTAAAAATGGTATCCTTGATGAGCTTGGTGTTGAGCTTCTGGGAACTAAATTATCTGCCATTGACCAAGCCGAGGACCGTGACCTCTTTAAACAATTGATGGAAGAGCTCAACCAACCAATTCCAGAATCTGAAATTGTCAACACAGTCGAAGAAGCAGTTGCCTTTGCAGCGACAATTGGTTACCCAGTTATCGTTCGTCCAGCCTTTACACTTGGTGGTACTGGTGGTGGTATGTGTGCCAACGAGGAAGAATTGCGTGAAATCGCTGAAAATGGTTTGAAATTGTCACCTGTTACCCAATGTTTGATTGAGCGTTCAATCGCAGGTTTCAAGGAAATCGAGTACGAAGTGATGCGTGACTCAGCTGACAATGCTTTGGTTGTTTGCAACATGGAAAACTTTGACCCAGTTGGGATTCACACAGGGGATTCCATTGTATTTGCCCCTGCGCAAACCATGTCAGACTATGAAAACCAAATGCTTCGTGACGCAAGCTTGAGCATTATTCGTGCCCTCAAAATTGAAGGTGGATGTAACGTTCAGTTGGCCCTTGACCCACATAGCTTTAAGTATTATGTTATCGAAGTAAACCCTCGTGTATCGCGTTCATCAGCCCTTGCCTCTAAAGCGACAGGTTATCCAATTGCCAAGTTGGCTGCCAAGATTGCAGTTGGCTTGACCTTGGATGAGGTGATCAACCCAGTTACAGGTTCAACCTATGCCATGTTTGAGCCAGCCCTTGACTACGTAGTTGCCAAGATTCCCCGTTTTCCATTTGACAAGTTTGAAAAGGGTGAACGTCGTCTTGGAACACAGATGAAGGCGACAGGAGAAGTCATGGCGATTGGTCGAAACATCGAAGAATCACTTCTTAAGGCCTGTCGCTCACTTGAAATCGGTGTTCATCATAACGAGATTCCAGAACTTGCCAGTGTTTCAGATGATGACTTGATTGAAAAGGTTGTAAAGGCACAGGATGACCGTCTCTTCTACGTATCAGAAGCCATTCGCCGTGGCTACACACCAGAAGAAATTGCAGAGCTTACAAAAATTGATATCTTCTATCTTGATAAACTCTTGCATATCTTTGAAATTGAGCAAGAATTGGGTGCCCATCCACAAGATCTAGAAGTCTTGAAAACAGCTAAACTTAATGGCTTCTCAGACCGTAAGATTGCTGAACTTTGGGAAACGACTGCAGACCAAGTTCGTCAGCTTCGTTTGGAAAACAAGATTGTCCCAGTCTACAAGATGGTTGATACCTGCGCGGCGGAGTTTGACTCTGAAACACCATATTTCTATTCAACCTATGGTTGGGAAAATGAATCTATCAAATCTGATAAAGAATCTGTACTTGTTCTAGGTTCTGGTCCAATTCGTATCGGGCAAGGGGTTGAGTTTGACTACGCAACTGTTCACTCGGTTAAGGCTATCCAGGCTGCTGGATACGAAGCTATCATCATGAACTCAAACCCAGAGACCGTTTCTACAGACTTCTCGGTATCTGACAAGCTCTACTTTGAACCGTTGACTTTCGAAGATGTTATGAATGTCATTGACTTGGAACAACCAAAAGGGGTTATCGTTCAGTTCGGTGGTCAAACAGCCATCAACCTTGCGGAGCCATTGGCAAAAGCAGGTGTGACCATCCTTGGTACACAGGTTGCTGACCTAGACCGTGCCGAAGACCGTGACCTCTTCGAGCAAGCTCTTAAAGACTTGGATATTCCACAGCCACCAGGACAAACGGCTACCAATGAAGAAGAAGCAGTGCTTGCAGCTCGCAAGATTGGTTTCCCAGTTCTTGTCCGCCCATCTTATGTACTTGGTGGACGAGCTATGGAAATCGTTGAAAACGAAGAAGACCTCCGTTCTTACATGCGAACTGCGGTTAAGGCTAGTCCAGACCACCCAGTTCTTGTTGACTCTTACATCGTTGGGCAAGAGTGCGAGGTTGATGCCATTTCAGACGGTGAAAATGTCCTTATCCCTGGTATCATGGAACATATCGAACGTGCTGGTGTCCACTCAGGTGACTCAATGGCCGTTTACCCACCACAAACCTTGTCGCAAAAGGTGCAAGAAACCATCGCTGACTACACTAAACGCCTAGCAATTGGTCTTAACTGCCTTGGAATGATGAATATCCAGTTTGTTATCAAGGATGAAAAAGTCTATGTTATTGAGGTCAATCCACGTGCTAGCCGTACGGTTCCATTCCTTTCTAAGGTGACCAATATCCCTATGGCTCAAGTAGCGACCAAGCTTATTCTTGGGCAAAGTTTATCAGAACTTGGCTACCAAGATGGACTTTACCCTGAAAGCACTCGCGTTCATATCAAGGCACCTGTCTTCTCCTTCACGAAACTAGCTAAGGTAGACAGCTTACTTGGTCCTGAAATGAAGTCCACAGGTGAAGTTATGGGTTCTGATACGACTTTGGAAAAAGCTCTCTATAAAGCTTTTGAAGCTTCTTACTTACACTTGCCAACCTTTGGTAACGTTGTATTTACCATCGCTGATGATGCCAAAGAAGAAGCCTTGGACTTGGCTCGTCGTTTCCAAAATATTGGATATGGAATCCTTGCGACAGAAGGAACAGCAACCTTCTTTGCCAGTCATGGATTGCAAGCCCAACCTGTTGGTAAGATTGGTGATGACGATAAGGATATTCCAAGCTTTGTTCGCAAAGGAAGAATTCAAGCTATTATTAACACAGTAGGAACAAAACGAACTGCTGATGAAGATGGTGAGCAGATTCGCCGTTCAGCCATTGAACACGGAGTGCCCCTCTTCACAGCCCTAGATACAGCTAATGCCATGCTCAAAGTATTGGAAAGCCGTAGTTTTGTTACAGAAGCAATCTAGTTGAGAAAGAATTTTCACAGTTAAAAAGCCAGCGTCAAAAAACGCTGGTTTTTACGATATTAGTGCAGGCTATTCAACTATCAGTTCTTCACTCAAGAATGACTCTAAATTGTGATGCTATAAGAATAAATTAGGAATAGCGTACAATTCAATCATTCATTTTTTATTGTACTATTTTTTGAACGGTACTGCCTTTTGCAAAAATGGCTATTTCAGGTTAAAAAAACGACATTTCAGATTTTCTGTTCCAGAAATAGCTATCACTATGATATAATTATTTTATGATTATTACTATTCCTATAAAAAACCATAAAGATATTGGCACACCATCTGATTCAGTTGTAGTTCTGGGCTATTTTGATGGTATACATAAGGGGCATCAAGAATTATTTCGTGTTGCCAATAAGGCTGCGAGAAAGGATTTATTACCTATCGTAGTTATGACCTTTAATGAATCTCCAAAGATTGCTTTAGAGCCTTATCATCCGGATTTGTTTTTACATATTTTGAATCCTGCTGAACGTGAAAGAAAATTAAAGCGCGAAGGTGTAGAAGAATTATATCTTCTTGATTTTAGTAGTCAATTTGCTAGTCTCACGGCAGAAGAATTTTTTGCAACCTATATCAAGGCTATGAATGCTAAAATTATTGTTGCAGGTTTTGATTATACATTTGGCTCTGACAAAAAAACGGCAGAGAACTTAAAGGATTACTTTGATGGAGAAGTTATTATTGTCCCACCTGTAGAAGATGAGAAAGGAAAGATTAGTTCAACACGTATCCGGCAAGCTATTTTAGACGGAAATGTGAAAGAAGCAGGAGAACTTTTGGGGGCGCCGCTTCCATCAAGAGGGATGGTGGTTCATGGCAATGCTCGAGGTCGCACGATTGGTTATCCAACAGCGAATTTGGTGCTTTTAGACCGTACTTATATGCCGGCAGATGGCGTTTACGTGGTTGATGTTGAGATTCAAAGACAGAAATATCGTGCTATGGCTAGTGTCGGGAAAAATGTGACCTTTGATGGAGAAGAAGCACGTTTTGAAGTCAATATTTTTGATTTTAATCAAGATATTTATGGTGAAACAGTCATGGTTTATTGGCTTGATCGCATTCGAGATATGACCAAATTTGACTCAGTTGATCAATTAGTGGATCAGTTAAAGGCAGATGAAGAAGTAGCTCGCAATTGGTCTTAAGAGTTTGAGTAATTAAAAAAGAGGTTGTCTGTAACCCAAAAGATAGATGATTTAGTCTAACTTTTGAGGTCACTACACTACCTCTTTTTATTCTTTTTCAAAGGTGAAGCCTTCTCCAAGGATTTCATGGGCTTCTGTGATCGTGATAAAGGCTTGAGGGTCAATTCGATGAATCATTTCCTTCATTTTCACAATCTCATTTCTACCGACAATACAGTAGATAATCTTCAAATCTTTTTGACTATAGTAGCCTTGACCGGAAATAAAAGTAACACCTCTTCCTAGGTCATCATTAATCGCCTTAGCAAGTTGATCAGGACGTTTTGTGATAATCATGAAGCCTTTACCTGCATATCCTCCTTCACCAATCAAGTCAATAACACGAGAAACGATAAAATCAAATAAGAGCGTGTAAGAAACCAATCTCAAATCCTTGAAGATCAGGAGAATGAGCATAAGAATACAAAAATCTAAGATAAAGAGCAGCTTCCCCATGGATATATGAGTGTATTTGTTGATAATACGAGCTACAATATCAGTTCCGCCAGTTGTACCACCAGCATTAAAGATAATTCCAAGGCCAATTCCCAATAGAATTCCCGCTATAAGTGCAGTAATCAGTAAATCACCTTGAAGATCAATATGAAGGGGAATACGCTCAAAAAAAGCCAACCAGGCGGACAAAGCTAAGGTTCCAAGCAAACTAGAATAGAGGGATTTTGCTCCAAATATTTTCCAAGCTAGGATAAAAAGGGGAATGTTAATCAGCAGGTTCATGAGGGAAACAGGGATTTTAAAAAGATAAAAGGTGATGAGGGTAATACCTGTCGCTCCTCCTTCAAAGAGGTGATGAGGAACTACAAAATAAGTTAGCCCAAAAGCATAAATGGCAGCACCTAGTAAAATGGTTAAAACGGGATAAATTTTTTTAATCATAGGAACCTCTTTTCTTATAAGTAGATTATATCAAATTTTTAAGGAAAATTTGAATGACTCCATTAGGATTTTTAATCTTTTTTTGATATAATTAGATGTGAGAAAACCAATCTGAATCCTAAAATAGAAAGATTGATACTATGACAAAAATTAAGATTGTAACCGATTCATCTGTTACTATTGAACCAGAACTAGTAAAACAATTAGATATAACAATTGTTCCATTATCTGTAATGATTGATAATGTTGTTTATTCTGATGCGGATTTGAAAGAAGAAGGTAAATTTCTTCAGTTGATGCAAGAAGCTAAGAATCTTCCGAAAACAAGTCAGCCACCTGTAGGTGTCTTTGCTGAAGTGTTTGAAGACCTATGCAAAGATGGTAGCCAGATTCTTGCTATTCATATGTCCCATGCCCTTTCTGGTACTGTAGAAGCAGCGCGTCAAGGTGCTAGCCTATCTACTGCAGATGTGACTGTTCTTGATAGCTCTTTTACAGATCAAGCCTTGAAATTCCAAGTTGTTGAGGCTGCGAGATTAGCTCAAGAAGGCAAAGACATGGAGACCATTTTATCTCATGTAGAAGAGGTTAAAAACCACACAGAACTTTATATTGGCGTTTCAACTTTGGAAAATCTTGTCAAAGGTGGACGAATTGGCCGTGTAACCGGATTGTTGAGTTCACTTCTCAATATCCGTGTTGTCATGCAGATGAAGGACCATGAATTGCAGCCAATTGTTAAAGGTCGTGGAGCTAAAACTTTTAAAAAATGGTTGGATGAGTTGACAGCATCTCTCTCTGAACGTTCTGTAGCAGAGATTGGAATTTCATATTCTGGTAGTGCTGATTGGGCAAAAGAGATGAAAGAAAGCTTACAAGCTTATGTTGAAAAGCCAATTTCTGTTTTAGAAACAGGTTCTATTATTCAGACTCATACAGGCGAGAATGCATGGGCTATTTTGGTACGTTACCATTCCTAAAAAAATAAAGAAAATGCGAATAAACAGCGTTTTTAACTTGACCTATAAGGAATTTTAGGATATGATTATATTTGTTAATTAGAAATTAATTTGGAGGAATCGTTAACATGGCAAACAAACAAGATTTGATCGCTAAAGTAGCAGAAGCTACAGAATTGACTAAGAAAGATTCAGCAGCAGCAGTTGAAGCTGTATTTGCAGCAGTAACTGAATACCTTGCAGCTGGTGAAAAAGTTCAATTGATCGGTTTTGGTAACTTTGAAGTTCGTGAGCGTGCTGCACGTAAAGGTCGCAACCCACAAACTGGTAAAGAAATCACAATTGCAGCTTCTAAAGTACCAGCATTCAAAGCTGGTAAAGCTCTTAAAGACGCTGTTAAATAATTAGCCTTTAAAAAGCCTATTGTATCAAGCTTTCTAGCTTGGTCAATAGGCTTTTATTTTTCATTTTTTCACTTGTTTTAGGATGATATCAACCTGCATTTTCATTGTTTTATAAGAGAGATGAGTCTTTATGGTTTATTTGTCTCAAAATCAAACCCTGAAGGTGGATAATCGCATTCTATGATATTTTATTGATTTTCAGTTGTAATCATATCAAATATTTAAGTAGAAAGAAAAATCATATACTATCTATTGAAAATATTATAAATCAGATAAAAAGACAGGTGAAATCTTCTGTGTTATACTAGAGATATGTTAGATTTGAAAGAATACGGTATCGTCATGTGGTCGGAGGAAAAGATCATTTCTTTCCGTGAGAAACTTCTTAGTTGGTATGATGAAAACAAAAGAGATTTACCGTGGCGCAGAAGTAAAAATCCTTATCATATCTGGGTGTCTGAAATCATGCTCCAGCAGACCAGGGTGGATACGGTTATTCCCTATTATAAACGATTCTTGGAATGGTTTCCGACCGTGGAAAGTTTGGCAGCTGCGCCTGAAGAAGGTTTGTTGAAGGCTTGGGAAGGTTTGGGCTATTATTCTCGAGTTCGTAATATGCAGGCTGCGGCCCAGCAGATTATGGCTGATTTTGGTGGTCAATTTCCAAACACCTATGAAGGAATTTCCAGCCTGAAAGGAATTGGACCTTACACAGCAGGAGCCATTTCCAGTATTGCTTTTAACTTGCCTGAGCCAGCTGTAGATGGTAATGTCATGCGGGTCTTGGCGCGTCTATTTGAAGTTAATCACGATATTGGGATTCCAAGTAATCGCAAAATTTTTCAGGCAATGATGGAAATTCTGATTGACCCAGAACGGCCAGGTGACTTTAATCAAGCCTTGATGGACTTAGGATCTGATATTGAGGCTCCTGTAAATCCTAGGCCAGAAGAGAGTCCAGTGAAGGATTTTAGTGCGGCATATCAGAATGGAAGCATGGACCGTTATCCAATTAAGGCTCCAAAGAAAAAGCCTGTTCCTATTTATCTTAAAGCCTTGGTGGTCAAAAATACTCAGGGGCAATTTTTACTTGAAAAAAATGAAAGTGAAAAGCTATTGGCAGGTTTTTGGCATTTCCCCTTGATAGAAGTTGATAACTTTTCGCAAGAAGAACAGTTTGACCTCTTTCATCAGGTTGCGGAAGAAAACGTGAACTTTGGTCCAAGTCCAGAAGAGAGTTTCCAGCAGGACTATGACTTAGAAGTTGATTGGCTTGATGTTTATTTTGAGACTGTCAAGCATGTATTTAGTCATCGCAAGTGGCATGTTCAAATTGTAGCAGGTCAGGTAAGTGACTTCCATGACTTTTCAGATAGGGAAGTTCGCTGGCTTTCACCAGAAGAGTTTAAGAATTATCCACTTGCCAAACCCCAACAAAAAATCTGGCAGGCTTATGCAAAAGCCAATATAGACAGTAGCAAAGACTAGCTATTGTGTCTTCTTGTTATTTTTTTGGTATAATAGTAGAGAAAAAGGTGAACATATGAAAAAAATATTAATTGTAGATGATGAAAAACCAATCTCGGATATTATCAAGTTTAATATGACCAAGGAAGGTTACGAAGTTGTAACTGCTTTTAACGGTCGTGAAGCGCTAGAGCAATTTGAAGCAGAGCAGCCAGATATTATTATTCTGGATTTGATGCTTCCAGAAATTGATGGCTTAGAAGTTGCGAAGACTATTCGCAAGACCAGTAGTGTGCCTATTATCATGCTTTCAGCTAAGGATAGCGAATTTGACAAGGTTATCGGTTTAGAGCTTGGGGCGGATGACTATGTGACAAAACCCTTCTCGAATCGTGAGTTGCAGGCGCGTGTTAAAGCACTTCTGCGTCGTTCTCAGCCTATGCCAGTAGATGAGCAGGAAGGAGACAGCAAACCTCAGCCTATCCAAATTGGAGATTTAGAAATTGTTCCAGATGCCTATGTTGCTAAGAAATACGGTGAAGAACTAGACTTAACCCACCGTGAATTTGAACTCTTGTACCACTTGGCTTCTCATATCGGTCAAGTGATTACACGTGAACACTTGCTTGAAACGGTCTGGGGTTACGATTATTTCGGAGATGTTCGAACAGTCGACGTAACTATTAGACGTTTGCGTGAGAAGATTGAAGACACACCAAGCCGTCCTGAGTATATTCTAACACGTCGCGGTGTCGGTTATTATATGAGAAATAATGATTAAACTAATTAAAGACACAGTTTTAACTAGTGATTTTATCTTTGTCCTCATTCTACTTGGCTTTATTTTAGTGGTGACCTTGCTTTTACTAGAAAATCGTCGGGATAATATTCGGTTGAAGAAAATCAATCAAAAGGTAAAGGACCTGATTGCAGGAGATTATTCTCAGGTATTGGATATGCAGGGAAGCTCTGAAATCACTAATATTACCAATAATCTCAATGATTTATCAGAAGTAATCCGTTTGACCCAAGAAAATCTGGAACAAGAGAGTAAACGATTGCACAGTATCCTCTCTTACATGACAGACGGAGTTCTTGCGACCAATCGTCGTGGCAAGATTACCATGATTAATGACATGGCTAAGAAACAGCTAGGCGTTCAGAAAGAAGAAGTTCTCAATAAAAGTATTCTAGAATTGCTTAAGATTGAAGATGAGTATGAACTTCGTGATTTGATTACCCAAGTTCCTGAGCTAATGATTGATTCTCAGGATGCCAATGGTGAGTATCTGAGCCTTCGTGTACGCTTTGCTTTGGTGCGTCGTGAGTCTGGCTTTATCTCAGGTTTGGTTGCTGTTTTGCACGATACGACAGAGCAGGAGAAGGAAGAGCGCGAACGGAGACTTTTTGTTTCCAACGTTAGTCATGAGCTACGGACGCCTCTGACTAGCGTAAAATCCTATCTTGAAGCCTTGGATGAAGGGGCTCTGACAGAACCTATCGCACCAGACTTTATCAAGGTATCTCTAGATGAAACCAACCGTATGATGCGAATGGTGACGGATCTCCTTCATCTTTCTAGGATTGATAATGCGACTAGTCACCTAGATGTGGAAATGATTAACTTCACTGCCTTTATTACTTTTATTCTTAATCGTTTTGATAAAATGAGAGGACCAGATGGAGAGAAAAAATATGAATTGGTGAGAGATTATCCAATTACCTCTGTCTGGATTGAAATTGATACTGACAAGATGACACAGGTGATTGACAATATTCTTAACAATGCCATCAAGTATTCGCCTGATGGCGGGAAAATCACAGTGACCATGAAGACGACTGATGATCAGATGATTTTGTCTATTTCTGACCAGGGATTGGGGATTCCAAAGCAAGATTTACCACGTATCTTTGACCGTTTTTATCGTGTGGATCGTGCCAGAAGTCGTGCCCAAGGTGGTACGGGTCTAGGACTAGCAATTGCTAAAGAAATTATCAAACAACATAAGGGCTTTATTTGGGCCAAGAGTGAATACGGTAAGGGATCAACCTTCACCATTGTGCTCCCTTATGATAAGGATGCAGTGAAAGAAGAAGTATGGGAGGACGAAGTAGAAGACTAGAATGAGTGAAACAGGCTTTAAATACAGTATTTTAGCGTCGGGTTCCAGTGGAAATTCCTTTTATCTGGAAACCCCGAAAAAGAAGCTTTTAGTGGATGCAGGCTTGTCTGGTAAAAAGATTACTAGCCTACTTGCTGAAATTAATCGCAAACCAGAAGACTTGGATGCCATCTTGATTACACATGAGCATTCAGACCATATCCACGGAGTGGGTGTTTTGGCTCGCAAGTATGGTATGGATTTGTATGCCAATGAAAAGACCTGGCAGGCTATGGAAAATAGCAAGTATCTTGGCAAGGTAGATTCTTCACAAAAGCATATCTTTGAAATGGGCAAAACCAAAACCTTTGGAGATATTGACATCGAAAGTTTTGGTGTTAGCCATGACGCAGTCGCACCGCAGTTCTATCGCTTTATGAAGGATGACAAGAGTTTTGTCATGCTGACTGATACAGGTTATGTTAGCGATCGTATGGCTGGCATTGTCGAAAATGCGGATGGCTATCTTATAGAATCTAATCATGATGTGGAGATTTTGAGAGCAGGATCTTACGCTTGGCGACTCAAACAACGAATCCTATCGGATCTCGGTCACCTTTCTAACGAGGATGGTGCTGAAGCTATGATTCGGACGCTAGGAAATCGTACTAAGAAGATTTACCTTGGGCATTTATCCAAAGAAAATAATATCAAGGAACTGGCTCACATGACCATGGTCAATCAGCTAGCACAAGCTGATCTGGGAGTCGGAGTAGACTTTAAGGTTTATGATACCTCACCAGATACCGCAACACCATTGACTGAGATATAAAAAGAAGGTTCTTTGTCAACTGTAGAGGGTTGCAGATAAGCTAAACTCAAGAAAGGACAAATTTCGTCCTTTCTTTTTATTATGTGACTTTCAGTCCGTCTCGCTCCGTTAGGTGTGAGACAAAAAAACTCCAAACGCGATACAATAAAGGTGTTCAAGCCAATTGTAAAGCGAAAGGAGAAAAATATGGCACAAAAGGCTCATAGTTTATCGCACACAAAGTGGCACTGTTCTATCACATTGTGTTCACCCCTAAGTATAGACGAAAAGTTATCTATAATCAATATCGAAGTAGTTTAGGCGAAATATTTCATCGCTTGTGTAGTTATAAAGGAGTTGAAATTATCGAGGGTCACTTAATGCCAGACCATGTACACATGTTAGTAAGTATTCCACCAAGGACAAGTGTTTCTAGTTTCATGGGTTATTTAAAAGGAAAAAGTGCACTCATGATGTTTGATAAACACGCCAATCTCAAGTACAAGTTTGGGAATCGGCATTTCTGGGCGGAAGGTTATTATATGAGTACGGTGGGACTCAATGAAGCTACAATTAAGAAATATATTCAAGATTAAAGAAATTATCCAGTGGATGATTTCTTCACGAGTATGAAAATTTGAGAACGAGTAAAGCATGATATAGCACTAGATAAATTAAGTGTAAAAGAATATGAGGATCCCTTTAGGGATAGTGGTAAGTAATACTAAAGCCTCTTTGAGAGGCAAGTGACGAGTCAAGAGCAATAAGGCTTGAACAAAGTGAAAGCCAGCGTCTTTAGGCGCTGGCTGGTAATTTGGGCTTATAGCCCTGGGACAAACCACCCGTTTGACGGGTGGTTATGATTTGAAAAAATACATGTGTAACATGGTTTTCTACCACCCAATCTAAGTCATTGTGAAGAGCTACAGTGTAGTAGATTGAAAGAAAAACTAAACAAATTTATTAAGGAATTTAAAGTAATTTCTAGAAATATTTTAGAAGCGATATTGTGCAATTCTAGATTCAATCTACTATAAAGACCACGTATTTGTATTGTTCATCTTTATTATAAGGTAAACTTCTTTTTCTATCATGAGTTAGCAGGCTCTACCTGCTTGAAGTTTTTTATAGACTTTTCTTTTTGAAAACTGCCAGTCCACCTATATTAAAGATTACAATAACAACTAAAGTAACTATAATGGTGTAGAAAATGGACTCACTATTAGCAGTCATAGCATAAGTAAATTGCAATGATAAATATGGTAAAATTTTGATACTTGGGAATATGAGCATTGGCATAGAAAGTAAGATCGAGCTGACAAAATAACCAATAAATACTGCAAGATAAGAATGGCTAACATAGAGAATAAAGGCAACAATGGAAAGCCAAGCAAGGAGGCAAAATAATTGAAGGAAAATGGTTATCAGTAGATTTCCGATAAAGCCATCAGGCATAGTTCCAAATCCATTTAAGATAGTTGCTGGAACAAAGGCAATCACAAGACTGATGATAAGTTGCAAAAGTGCAATGCAAGCTAATACAAAGGCTTTGGCAAGGAAAAACTCGGTGCGAGAAACACCCACTGTTAAATTATTTTTATAGAGTTTACCGATTAAATCAACTCCAAGAACGAGGCAGGCTAGGATGATGCAGAGAAAAACGAGGTTTGAGCCTTGACTAGATGCGTTGATTAGGGCTTGTACACCATTCCAACCTTGGGTTGGAATTTCTGATTCTTCTGCCTGGATTGCCATTAGATGACCCGTAGCTCCTATACTTGCACCCATTAGCATGAGAGCAAAGAGAATGAACTCTGTAATCCAGAATCCTTTGGAACGGAAAAGACGGTAAAAGTCTGCTTGAATGGTATGTATCATGATTTTCCTCCTATTCGACCAATTGAGTAAAGTATTCTTCTAGGTTTTGACGGGCATAGTAAATCTCGTCAATGTCAACATCTGCCAAAGTTAATTCCTTGAGAATCTGCTTGACATCTTGTTCCTGACCAAAGATATGGATTTCATTTTCTGGATTGACAACCTTGAACTGGAGCTGGATTTGTTCTTTCAATACTTGACAAGCTTTCTCTTGGTCGGCTGTCTTAAGCACAATATAATCCTCACTTAGTGTTTCAAATTCAGCTTTGCTGATTTCACGGATAATCTTGCCTTGATCTAAAATACCAAAACGATTAGCTAGGAGGTAGAGTTCTGACAAGATATGGCTAGAGATGAGAATGGTTATCCCTTTTTCTTGATTGAGCCGTTGAATCATTAGTCGAAATTCTTTGATACCGATTGGGTCAAGACCGTTGATAGGTTCATCTAAGATCAGGAAGTCTGGTTTGGATAGAAGGGCAATGGCGATACCAAGTCTTTGTTTCATTCCAAGAGAGAAATCTCGAAAGACTTTTTTACCTGTATCTGTCAAACCTACATAGTCCAGCGTTTCTCGAATGACTTGATCAGCATTTGGAATATGACGAATCATACAGTAATATTTCAGATTTTGGTAGGCTGTTAAGTGATTATGAGCTACAGGCGATTCGATCACTGAACCTACTCGAGATAGAGCCTTGGTCCACTCATTTTCCGTTTGGCTAGAGAAGAGGGAAACAGTTCCTTTATCCGCAAACAGTAGTTGCGTAATGATTTTTATCAATGTGGTTTTCCCAGCTCCGTTCTTTCCAATAAGTCCATAAATATCTCCCTCTCTTATCGTTAGATGAAGTTCCTGAAGGATAGCTTGTTTGTCAAAGTTTTTGGACAATCCATGAATGTCAAGTACTGTTTTCATGATTCTCTCCTTTTGATTTATTTTGATAATTTTAGTATAAAGCATAGAAATCAAAGAAAGCTCAAGCATTTCTAAAGAGTTTCTAAAGTTTTAGGAATTCTTAAATATCAAAACCCAGTTGACACGAACTGGGCTTCTTAATTATAAAATATATTTCTCAATGGCACGCGCAACGCCGTCTTCTTCGTTACTTGCTGTAACGGCATCCGCAAGAGATTTGACATAATCGCTGGCATTTCCCATAGCAATACCAAGGCCTGCAAACTGGAGCATTTCGATATCGTTATTGGCATCGCCCATGGCCATAATCTCTGAGGAATCAATCTTCAGAATCTCTGCCAGTCGTGACAGAGCGGTAGCCTTTGTCGTACCAAGTGGCATGGCTTCATAAATGACAGGCTGTGAACGAACTCCACTAAATCGTTGGCAAAGCTCCCCAGCAAAACGCTCTTCAAAATCGTCTGTTTGCTCCTCTGTCCCCAAAAACATACCTTGGAACATGCGATACTTGCCACTAGTCGCTTCCTCAAGAGAAATTTCAGTCAGGTCTGAGAAGACTAGCTCGGCATCATATTGGATGACTTGATTGGGCTTGCCACCGAGGACAAAATAATGCTTCTCATCAAAAAGAGTCAACTGAACATCACTTTTTTCAGCTAGGTCATAGAGGTATTCGATGTCTGCTGGACTAAGTTCTTGCCAGTCAACTAGTCCCCAGTCACTTGTCTGGTGAGTTGAGCAACCATTGTTAACAATAACATACTCATTCTGGAGGTCTAGTCCCAGTTTTTTGTAGTAGGGGAGGACGCCGAAAAGGGGGCGACCCGTACAGAGAACCAGTTTGACACCTTTTTCAATAGCTTGGTGAATAGCAGTAATGTGAGCTTGTGGGATTTCCTTAGATTCATTAAGGAGGGTTCCGTCCATATCCAAGGCTAGTAGTTTAATCATAAGACTTCCTTTTCTAGGTGTTTTGCTTTTATTATAGCATATAGAACATAAAATGTCTGACAGAATTGTAACATTCAAGCTCCCTTTTCTTGAAAAATAAAATAAATTATCTTATAATATGTATACTTAATATTTAAGGAAAAATAATGTCAAAGTATCACTTTAATTCAATTTACAAGAATGATGAAACAGAGTCCACAGGTCTTCTTTTCATCAAAGTCTACAACAAGTGGGAAAGTAATTTAAAAAGAGTTTTAAAATCAGTTGGTCTTACTTTGCCCCAATTTATCGTTTTGACTTCGCTCTTATTTCTGACGAATAGAGAGGAATATGTAACACAAGTTGATATTGCTCGTTTCACAGGTATGGATGTCATGACGGTTTCTCAGATTGTCCGGTTACTAGAGAAGAAAGACTACATTAGACGCGATCAACATCCAAAGGATAGTCGAGCCAAACTGGTTTTATTGACGAAGTCTGGTGTGGAGAAGGTCAATCAAGCTTTACCCTTAGTAGAAGGGGTTGATGAAAAATTTTTTGAAAAACTTTCTAACGATAGAGAAAGTTTTAATCGCATGTTAGCAGTGTTGGAGGATAAAAATGCCTAGATATTGGGTCGGAGTTGTTTCGAAGAATCATGTTTTAAGAGGAGTTGAAGGAAATTTTTGCCAGGTCTGTCATGGAAAGGGTGGCCCCTTAAATCGTATGAAAAAAGGTGACTATCTTTTATACTATAGTCCAAAATACGATATGAACGGTCAGGATAAGTTACAGACTTTTGTGGCTGTAGGTAAGATTATAGACGACAAAGCCTATCAAGTAGAGCAGTTCGAAGGATTCTTTCCCTTTAGACGAAATGTTGAGTATTATCAACCAGTCAAAGATTGTTCCATAGAAATAGCCAGACAACATCCTGAATGGAAAGACTATACTTCTCGGCTTCGTTATGGACATTTTGAAGTTTCCAAAGACTTTTTCCTCTATATCTTTCATCATATGAAAGTGGATGATGAAGTATGATTGATTTGCTAGTTAAATGATTATCAACAAGAATTTTGGATTTGGACTGTGAAGCGAACTTTGCTATAATAGAGTAAGAAACTTTGATAAACCAAACGAGGCAGAGATGAAATTACTGTATACTGATATTCGGACTTCTTTGACAGAAATTCTAAGCAGAGAGGCAGAAGAGCTGGTTGCTACTGGTAAGCGGGTCTTCTACATAGCTCCCAACTCTCTTTCTTTTGAAAAGGAACGCGCCGTGCTGGAATGCTTGTCCCAGCAGGCTTCTTTTGCGATTACCGTCACGCGCTTTGCTCAAATGGCTCGTTACCTGATCTTGAATGACTTTCCTGCTAAGACCAGTCTAGATGACATCGGTCTTGGGATGGCCTTTTACAAATGCCTGGCTGAACTTGATCCCAAAGACTTACGTGTTTATGGAGCTATCAAGCAGGATCCTCAATTTATCCAGCAGTTGATTGAACTTTACCACGAGATGACCAAAGCTCAGATGAGTTTTTTGGACTTGGAGAGTTTGACGGATGAGGACAAGAGGGCCGATTTACTCTTGATTTTTGAGAAGGTAACGGCTTATCTCAATCAGGTGCAGTTGGCTCAGGGAAGTCAATTGTCCCATTTGATTGAGGCTATTGAGAATAACAAAGTTAGTAGTGATTTCACTCAAATTGCTTTAGTCATTGATGGATTTACCCGTTTTTCTGCTGAGGAAGAGCGAATTGTGGACCTACTTCATGGCAAGGGTGTTGAGATTGTTATTGGGGCTTATGCTAGTAAGAAAGCTTATGTCAGTCCTTTTAGCGAGGGCAATCTCTACCAAGCCAGTGTGGACTTTCTCCATCATCTAGCCACTAAATACCAAACTCCTGCTCAGGACTGTTCTCAAACTCATGAGCAGATGGATAGTTTTGACAAGGCCTCTCGTTTGCTGGAGTCTTCTTATGACTTTTCAGAATTAACATTGGATGTCGATGAGAAGGACCATGAAAACTTACAAATCTGGTCTTGTTTGACACAAAAGGAAGAGTTGGAGTTGGTAGCCCGTAGCATCCGTCAGAAATTGCATGAGAACTCAGACCTGAGTTACAAACATTTTCGTATTCTTTTGGGGGATGTAGCGTCTTACCAGTTATCTCTAAAAACGATTTTTGACCACTATCAGATTCCTTTCTATCTTGGTAGAAGCGAATCCATGGCGCATCATCCCTTGACTCAGTTTGTCGAGTCTATTTTAGCTTTAAAACGCTATCGTTTCCGTCAGGAAGATTTGATAAACCTTCTTAGAACAGGTTTATATACTGACCTTAGTCAAGCTGATATTGATGCTTTTGAGCAATATATCCGCTATCTTGGTATCAATGGCTTGCCAGCCTTTCAGCAAACCTTCACTAAATCCCACCATGGAAAATTTGATTTGAAACGCTTGAATGCCCTTCGTCTGCGGATTGTAACACCTCTTGAGACCCTCTTTGCCAGTCGAAAACAGAAAGCTGAAAACCTTCTACAAAAATGGAATGTCTTTCTAAAAGAAAGTTCAGTAACCAAACAGTTGCAAGATTTGACAGCCACTATGGAAGCTCTAGAACAGGAAAGACAAGCTGAAGTTTGGAAGGCATTCTGTCATGTGTTAGAACAATTTGCGACTGTTTTTGCTGGTTCACAGGTTAGTCTAGAGGACTTTCTAGCCTTGCTCCATTCTGGAATGAGCCTATCTCAATACCGTACCATTCCAGCGACAGTGGACACCGTTCTGGTGCAGAGTTACGATTTGATTGCGCCCTTAACGGCTGACTTTGTCTATGCCATTGGGCTGACTCAGGACAATTTACCAAAAATCGCGCAAAATACCAGTCTTTTGACAGACGAAGAAAGGCAAAGTTTAAATCAAGCGACAGAGGAAGGGGCACAGTTGCTAATTGCCAGCAGTGAAAATCTCAAGAAAAATCGCTATACTATGCTTTCTTTGGTCAATTCTGCGCGTAAGCAGTTGGTCTTGTCAGCTCCAAGCCTTTTTAATGAAAGTGAAAGTAAGGAGTCAGCCTATCTTCAAGAGCTAGTCCATTTTGGATTTATCAGGAAAGAGAAGAGGATGAATCACAATGGGCTGTCTAAGGAGGATATGGGGTCATATCACAGTCTTTTGTCTAGTCTGGTTGCCTATCACCAGCAGGGTGAGATGAGTGAGACTGAGCAAGATTTGACATTTATTAAAGTTCTGGCGCGTGTCATGGGTAAAAAACTAGAACAGCAAGGTTTGGAAAATCCAGCCCTGCCAACCAGCCCGAGTAGCAAGCCCTTAGCCAAGGATACCTTACAAGCTCTTTATCCTACTGATCAGGAGTTTTATCTGTCTACCTCTGGTTTGACGGAGTTTTACCGGAACCAATACAGTTATTTCCTCCGCTACGTTTTAGGCTTGCAGGAGGAATTACGTTTGCGTCCAGATGCCCGTAGTCACGGAAATTTCTTGCACCGCATTTTTGAACGCGCCTTGCAGTTACCTAACGAAGATTCCTTTGACCAACGTTTAGAACAAGCTATTCAAGAAACCAGTCAAGAACGCGAATTTGAAGCAATTTATCAAGAAAGTTTGGAAGCTCAGTTTACTAAAGAAGTTCTGCTTGATGTAGCTCGCACGACTGGACATATTCTCCGACACAATCCAGCCATCGAAACCATCAAAGAGGAAGCGAATTTTGGTGGAAAAGAGCAGGCCTTTATTCAATTGGACAATGGACGGAGTGTCTTTGTACGAGGTAAGGTTGACCGCATTGACCGATTGAAAGCTGATGGAGCGATTGGAGTGGTAGACTACAAATCCAGTCTGACTCAGTTCCAGTTTCCTCATTTCTTTAATGGGCTTAATTCCCAGTTGCCAACCTATCTAGCTGCCTTAAAAAGAGAAGGGGAGCAGAACTTTTTTGGTGCCATGTACTTGGAAATGGCTGAACAAGTCCAATCTCTGATGGCCGTTAAAAGTCTGGCAGGTGCAGTAGTAGAAGCCAGCAAGTCTATGAAATACCAAGGCCTCTTTTTAGAAAAAGAAAGCAGTCATTTGGGCGAATTTTACAATAAAAACAAGGCTAATCAGTTGACAGATGAGGAATTCCATCTCCTACTGGACTACAATGCCCATCTTTACAAAAAAGCGGCTGAGAAGATTTTAGCAGGCCAATTCGCCATTAACCCTTATACTGAAAATGGTAGAAGCATTGCCCCATACGTCCAGCAACATCAAGCCATCACAGGATTTGAAGCCAATTACCATTTGGGTCAAGCCCGTTTCCTAGAGAAGTTAGACTTGGCTGACGGCAAACGTCTGGTCGGAGAAAAACTCAAGCAAGCTTGGTTTGAAAAAATAAGAGAGGAGTTGAATCGATGAAGCCTATTCCCTTTTTAACTGAGGATGAAATTCAAAAACTGCAAGAAGCGGAAGCAAATTCGAGCAAGGAACAAAAGAAAACTGCCGAGCAAATAGAAGCCATCTATACTTCTGGTCAGAATATTCTTGTCTCAGCGTCGGCTGGTTCTGGTAAAACCTTTGTTATGGCAGAGTGCATTCTAGATCAATTGGCGCGTGGTGTCGAAATTTCTCAACTCTTCATCTCAACCTTTACCGTCAAGGCAGCCACAGAGCTTAAGGAACGGTTGGAGAAAAAAATCAGCCAACAAATCCAAGAAAGTAGTGATGTTGACCTCAAACAACACTTGGGTCGCCAGTTGGCAGACCTACCCAACGCTGCCATCGGAACCATGGACTCTTTCACACAAAAATTCCTTGGCAAACATGGTTATCTGCTTGACATTGCACCTAATTTCCGTATTTTACAAAACCAAAGTGAGCAACTCCTTCTAAAAAATGAAGTCTTTCATGAGGTCTTTGAAGCTCATTACCAAGATAAACATAAAGAAAAGTTTAGTCATTTGCTGAAAAATTTTGCTGGACGCGGCAAAGATGAACGTGGTCTGCGACAGCAAGTCTATAAAATTTATGACTTCCTCCAATCCACCAGTAATCCTCAAAAGTGGCTGAGTGACTCTTTCCTCAAAGGCTTTGAAAAAGCTGATTTTATCAGTGAAAAAGAAAAACTGACTGAGCAAATCAAACAAGCCCTTTGGGATTTGGAAAGCTTTTTCCGTTATCATCTGGATAATGATGCCAAGGAGTTTCCCAAGGCTGCCTATTTAGAAAATGTCCAGCTGATTCTGGATGAAATTGGCTCCTTAAATCAAGAGTCCGATAGTCAGGCTTATCAGGTAGTGCTTTCGCGTGTTGTCGCAATTTCGAAAGAGAAAAACGGCCGAGCTCTGACGAATGCCAGTCGCAAGGCTGATTTGAAGCCACTGGCCGATTCTTATAACGAAGAGAGAAAGACCCAGATTGCAAAACTTGGACAACTAGCAGACCAGATAACCATTCTCGACTATCAAGAACGTTATCATCAAGACACATGGGAACTAGCTAAAACCTTCCAGTCTTTCATGCGTGATTTTGTGGAGACTTATCGTCAGAGAAAACGCCAGGAAAATGCCTTTGAGTTTGCTGATATCAGCCATTACACTATTGAGATTTTAGAGAAATTCCCGCAAGTCCGTGAGGTTTATCAGGAGCGCTTCCACGAAGTCATGGTCGATGAGTATCAGGATACCAACCATATTCAAGAACGAATGCTGGAATTACTTTCAAATGCCCACAATCGCTTTATGGTGGGAGATATCAAGCAGTCCATCTATCGTTTCCGTCAAGCAGACCCGCAGATTTTCAATGAGAAGTTCCAACGCTATGCGCAAAATCCAAAAGAGGGCAAGCTGATTCTCCTCAAGGAAAATTTCCGTAGTAGTTCAGAAGTGCTGTCAGCAACCAATGATGTTTTTGAACGTCTCATGGACCAAGATGTCGGTGAAATCAACTATGATAACATGCACCAGCTTGTTTTTGCCAATAGCAAACTGACTCCTAATCCCGATAACAAGGCAGAATTTCTCCTCTACGACAAGGACGATACAGGTGAGGAAGAAGATAGTCAAACAGAAACGAAACTAACAGGCGAAATGCGCTTAGTCATCAAGGAGATTCTGAAACTCCACAAGGAACAAGGTGTTGCCTTTAAGGAAATTGCCCTTCTGACCTCCAGTCGCAGTCGTAATGACCAGATTCTCCTCGCCCTGTCTGAGTATGGGATTCCTGTCAAAACTGACGGAGAGCAAAACAACTATCTCCAATCCCTAGAAGTGCAAGTCATGCTAGACACCCTTCGTATCATTCACAATCCTCTTCAAGACTATGCCTTGGTTGCCCTTATGAAGTCTCCAATGTTTGGCTTTGATGAGGACGAGTTAGCACGTTTGTCCCTTCAGAAAGCAGAGGATAAAGTCCAAGAAAATCTCTATGAAAAACTGATCAATGCACAAAAACTGGCAAGTAGTCAAAAAGGCTTGATTCACTCAGCTCTAGCTGAGAAACTAAAGCAATTCATGGATATCTTGACCTCTTGGCGCTTGTATGCCAAAACTCACTCCCTCTATGACTTGATTTGGAAGATTTACAACGACCGTTTTTATTATGACTATGTTGGGGCTTTGCCAAATGGTCCTGCTAGACAGGCAAATCTCTATGCCCTAGCACTTCGTGCTGATCAGTTTGAAAAGAGCAATTTCAAGGGCTTGTCTCGTTTTATTCGTATGATTGACCAAGTCTTAGAAGCCCAGCACGATTTGGCAAGCGTGGCTGTCGCACCGCCAAAAGATGCAGTAGAGCTCATGACCATTCACAAGAGTAAAGGGCTAGAGTTTCCTTACGTCTTTATCCTCAATATGGATCAAGATTTCAACAAGCAAGACTCTATGTCAGAAGTCATTCTCAGTCGTAAAAATGGGCTTGGTGTCAAATATATCGCCAAAATGGAGACAGGAGCAGTGGAAGATCACTATCCTAAAACCATCAAGCTCTCTATTCCTAGCCTGACCTATAGACAGAACGAAGAGGAATTACAGCTGGCAAGCTATTCTGAGCAAATGCGTCTACTGTATGTTGCTATGACACGGGCTGAGAAAAAGCTCTATCTTGTCGGTAAGGGTTCTCGTGAAAAGTTGGAAGCCAAGGTATACCCAGCAGCTAAAAATGGAAAACTAAATAGCAATACTAGACTGCAAGCCAAGAATTTCCAAGATTGGCTTTGGGCTATCAGCAAAGTATTTGCCAAGGACAATCTCAACTTTAGCTATCGTTTTGTTGGCGAAGATCAGCTAACTAGAGAAGCTATCGGAGAGTTGGAAAACAAGAGCCCTCTCCAAGATAGCTCCCAAGCAGACAATCGTCAGTCAGAAACCATCAAAGAAGCCCTGGAAATGCTGAAAGAAGTGGAAGTTTATAATACTCTTCATCGCGCAGCCATTGAGCTCCCTAGTGTTCAAACTCCAAGTCAAATCAAGAAATTCTACGAACCTGTTATGGATATGGAAGGTGTCGAAATTGCTGGTCAAGGTCAGTCAGTGGATAAGAAAATCAGCTTTGAGTTGCCTGATTTTTCAACCAAAGAAAAGGTAACTGGAGCTGAAATTGGTAGTGCCACCCACGAACTGATGCAGAGAATGGACCTCAGTCAGCGACCAACTCTTGCTAGCCTGGCAGAAACTCTCCAACAAGTTCAAACCAGCCAAGCTGTCAAAGACAAGATCAATCTTGCTAAAATCCTTGTATTCTTTGACACAGCATTTGGTCAGGAAATTCTCGCTCATACCGACCATCTTTACCGCGAGCAACCTTTCTCCATGCTCAAACGAGACCAAAAGAGTCAGGAAGACTTCG